>NZ_JCACKQ010000001.1:0-136009 GCF_059505465.1 Symplocastrum torsivum
AGGGCTACCCAGAGGCCGCTTGAACTGGTGGGTTATTTCTGCTGCGCTGCACTAGACAATCCGCAAATTGTAGCTTCTTTGACATTTTTAGAAATCATTGAGATTTCATCAAAATCCTTCCTAAAAGCTCCCGGATACCCTACTTCAATCACATCAACACGCATCTGATTTAGAAGCTCAGCGATACTCATCTTTTGGTCAGCATTCATTTTGATACCAGGCATCAGTTCTCCATCCCGCATTGTGGTATCAAAAATAATGACTTTTGACTCTGTATATTCGTTATGCATAATACTGCCTCGTTATATCGACAATTCAGCGAGTGCTTCCATTGCAGCGTTTGCCTTTTCTGTAGGTACAAACAAATGATCGTGGTAATAGGCTGCAACTGGATTGACACTGATGCCATACTCAGCAAGTTTTCCCGTTATTGCGGCTAGAAAACCTACGGCATTCAGATTGGAATGTACAGATAAAGTAATCATCCGAGAGATATATTCGTACTGCAACCCCAGATTATCTGCTTGTTCTCGTTTCAGAATTAAAGTCAGCCCTTCATCTTCCTGAAACTGGCCAATAGGTTGAACAGCCAATTCATTAAAACGTTCAGGAGATAAAGTACAAAACACAAACTCTCCGTCCCGCAGGACAGGCTTCATAGATTTAAGCAGAACATCAAGATCAGTTTCACCCAGCATGGAATTTACAATCTATTCAATTGAATTACAATCGAGTCCCTAATCATACTTGGTTACAGAAGCGATATAAAAATAAATTAGGGGCACGGTATACCGTACCCCCATATTTAGTTACGACTTCACAACTTGTCGTTATTTACCCAATCTATCGAGGGGTAATCACCAAGTTAGAGCCTAATCTGAGGTCTAGGTCTGTGTCAGGTTCAATCGAAATCAGGTCAACGCTGTTGCGTCCGAGGAAGGTCGAAATTAGGTTGAGTACAACACCTGCACCACCACCAATCAAGAGTTCTTCAGTAGCGATCGCCCGGTCACCTGTGACGGCTGCGATCGCGGCAGCAGCGGCTGTACCTAATGCCGCATTCTTCACAAGATTGCCAACATTAATGCCCTTGCGAACAGTTTCAGTCGTGGTGATCACCTGAGATGTGGCGTTGATTGGCATCTGCTGGCTACCCATCACCAATGTTTGGGCGACAAACTGAGCACCACCTTGGGCAGGACGTAACTCACCAATAACCTCACTTCCGGCAGGAATCAGGACTCTACCATCAGCCGTAGTGATATTAGCATCCACTGTCAGGGTTAGTGGTACAGTTTCCTCGTTTGTGATGAGAATTTTTTCTCTTTCATACTGCACAGGAATAGAAGTCCCGGAAGGAATCGTCACAGGGCCAGTTACTACTGGTGTCTGATTAACGGCATAGGGCGAGTTGATCGCTACCGCTTCCCCTTCTTTGACCAATGCTTGGTAGATGAAAGCAGCTACTTCTGCACGAGTTGCATTGCGAGTTGGATTCAGAGTCGAGAGGTTGGGGTAGTTCACCACCAACTGATTTTCTGTTGCCGCCGCAATTGGATCGCGAGCGAAGTTAGAAATCCTAGAAGCGTCGTTGTAGATATTCAGAACACTGGATGTTGCTGTGCTAGAAGAGTAATCTAGTCCATTTGCAAGCGCAACTAAGACTTGTTCACGGGGAATATTTTGCTCTGGTCTAAAAACGTTACCAGGGTAACCTGCCATGAAGCCAGTTGTGTAGGCAGTTTGAATGGCGGAAGCTGCCCAGTAGTTTGAGCGGACATCAACGAAATTGGTATTACCGCGAACAGATGGCTGATCGAAGGATTCATTCGCTTTACGCAGCATCGCCGCGAACTGGGCACGGGTTACTGGTGCATCAGGGCGGAATGTGCCATCAGGGAATCCAGCGATAATCTGCCGTTCTGACAGTTCTGAAATAAAATCCTCTGCCCAGTAGTTTGATGAGACATCACTAAAACCGCTTGCTTGTGCAAAAGCAGGGGCAGTTGACACGAGAGGGGCAAGGGTTCCAGTGGTGATTCCGAGCGCTAGGAAAGCGGCGGTTCCTGCTTGCCAGCGAGAGAAGTTAGACATTGAAGGCGTTCTCCAAAAACAATTGCGTTGTTAAGTAATCAGACCTGAGATGGCGTTAAATGTTCCTAGAACTTACTAGCTAAACTTTTTAGTGGCTCACACTGCAAAATGCTCAATTACAGCAGTTTTTACCTAAGTTGTTATGAACAACCTCAAGGTAAAAGACGCTAGTTCCACTTCATTAGTTGCTAAGTAAAAGAAAATAGTTTCCTGAATCAAGGGACTTCACCAAATCATCAAAATTCGAGGCTGGGGGATTGCTGTTGTCATCCCCAATCCAACCCCAATCAGCGGGGATGGGATAAAGGTCTTGGTCTCCGTAGAAGAATTTAAATTGTTAAGCTTGTTTATCTATCCATCGGTGGTAAAGTTTTTGAATCGCTTTGAGGACGTTGTTTTGCCCCGACTTTTGTGCAGTATTCGATGGATCGAGAAGCTGCAAGCGAGTCAAGAGTTTAGCTTCCTCTGTGGCAACATCGCCATCGCTGTAAATTAAAGCGCTGAGGGATTCAATCAGCCGCTCGTAATCTTCCGAACTTGGGCGATCGCCTAAATATTCTTTCACCCAGGTATAACACTCATCAGGGAGAACGGCTCTGAGTTCGTACAACAAGGGCTGAATCTCTGGGTCGTCAGCAACGCCTGATTGTGTTGCCACTCGCTTGAGATACTCCCGCTCCTCTGGCTGAACTTTGCCGTCAATCCAAGCCGCACCAATCAGAATCTTGACTAATTGTTTAACACTAGAGTTTGCAACCATGATTTTTCTTTAACTAACTAAGTGCCCCTCTATCTATAACAGAACACTGAAACGGGTTACGGAAATCACAGGTTAAAGTTAGCAAACGTTGATTTCTCAACGCTTCAGCTTTTTGATACAACAAATACCATGCCAAGAGGCACAGTTAAATATAGAGCTTCTCGTTTGAGTGAAATAAGAGACCTAACCCCCAACCCCTTCCCTGCAAGGAAAAGGGGGTAAGCCTATCTCAAGATTAGGAGAGAGGTTGGAGAGGTCAAAGTGTATTGCCTCCAATTGCAAACCGCTATAAAACCCTCTCCTCCCCACTCCCTAGTTTTAGACGCACCATGAAGAAGCCATCCATTTGATAGCGGTGAGACCAAACTTTCATCCAGCCTTGTGGTGTGGTGAAATTAGTAAGGGGTGAATCAGCCAGTGGTGGCTCAATTTGCCAGGAAGAGTGACGCTCAAGAAAGCTTTGAATTACCCTTTCATTCTCCTGGGGATGCAGTGTGCAGGTAGCATAAACGAGGATGCCTCCAGGCTTCACCCAGGTTGCTGCTTGTTCTAAGAGTTCTCCTTGCAACACTGAAAGTTCATCGACTGTTGCTGGTGTCACACGCCAACGGATATCAGGACGGCGGTGGAGTGTACCATTACCTGAACAGGGAGCGTCCAGTAAGACAGCATCGGCCGAATTGATGAACTGAGGGAAGTTGCGACTGTCGCCTGTGCAGATTTGAATGGATTGTAGTTGTAGCCGTTGGGCATTTTCTTGCACCTTTTTCAGGCGAGAAGGTTTCGTGTCACATGCCCAAATCTTACCTTCATCTCCCATTAATTCGGCAATATGGGTTGTCTTTCCTCCCGGTGCTGCACAAGCATCAATAACAACATCACCTGCTTTTGGGTTCAGGAGATGGCTTACTAACTGAGCGCTACTATCTTGAATCGTCCACCAACCTTCATTAAATCCAGGTAGCTGTTGGATTGCCCCCGTACCACCAACCACTCGTAACGCTTGGGGTAGGTGTGGCACACGACGGACATCAACGCCAGCCGATTGCATCGCGGCTTCCACTTCCTCAATTGATACCCGTAGCAGATTAACCCGAAGATCAATTGTTGGGGATTGGTTCAACCATTCACAAAGCGATTCAGCTTCTTCGATTCCCAGTTGTTCTACCCACAGCTTGATAATCCAGTCAGGAAAGCTGTGCAAGATGCCTAAACGTGCCACAGGTTCCTCTGGTAACTGTAGCGGGTCATGTGATTTTGGAGGGTTTGACTCGGCATCGGCTGAAGCTGTTGCGAGACGCTCATACTGTCGTAGTAAGCCATTCACAACACCAGCGAGTCCTTTGAACCCATTTTCTTTCGCCAGTTCAACCGTGGTATTAACGGCTGCTGAGGCAGGGATTCGTGATTGGTAGCGTAGCTGGTATAAGCCGATATGGAGGATTGTGCGGAGATCAGGGGGCTGCTGGTGGGCTTTCTTTTTGCCGAGTTGGTCAATTAAAGCGTCGAGCGATCGCCTTCGTCTGACGCTCCCATAAACGAGTTCAGTCACTAGAGAGCGGTCAGCACTATTTAATTTAGCGGTTCTCAGCACCCGATCAAGGGCGATGTCAGTATAAGCACCTCGTTTTTGGATATCTCGAAGGGCAAGAAATGCCAACTGGCGAGGATTTTGCATAGGAAGCGAGCCTTGTTGGATCAAGAACTTTAAGTTTAGAGTGGCTTATAGACTTAGAGTTGATTGATTTTATCGTCACATCAGATGGATCAAAGTATCAAAACCCTAAGCACCTAAACAAGAGAGACTGGAGTGGCTACAGAAGGATGTGGAACTGGGGATTTAGTGATATTCTTTTGCACAATGTGAACCGAGAACAGCAAGCATTTATAGAAACCTTCGGAGAGAAAGTTCTACCAGCGCTAGTTCAAGACTAAAGTAGGAGCCGTTTATAATCATCCTTTCGATTGTTCATGTTCAATTCCACCAAGAGATTGCGGAATGCCTAAAAGATGGTAACAGTTGTGGTGGTTCTTAATGTATTGATCTCGCTGCTGTGCTTCTATGCGGCTTGGCAAGTGTGGAATTTGCGGCGGACGCTAGTGGTTGTCACAGCTATTTTGATTAATGTTGAGCGCAGTGCCTATCTTGTGTTACACGGTGCCCCAAATGCAATTTCGCAGGGACAACTCGGTGTCAACGGATTGAGAGAGAGCTATCAACAACTGGATATTCAACTGCAAAAAGTTCAGCAAGTTCTAGCCCTCATCGGTTTGCTACAACGTGCTTGGCGGTCGGTTAGGCGTAGTAATTTGCGATCGCCCTCAAAACGATTACGGCGTCCACGGCGCTACAAGCGGCGATCGTGAGAGTTGCAGCCATTTAACAGTGTGGCTTGTCTCAAACAAAACAGGATTACGCTAAGGTTGCTCTAGACATCTATCCAGTATATCTGGCTGTTCAGTAGCGAGAACGAGTGGATAATGACTAGCATATTCACAACAAAGCAGAGGACTCAGAGGTTAAGTTCAATTTCTAAAGAGCAAATCTGCATAAAATTGGTGTAGCGATAGGAACCAGAAAATGTCAAAGAAAAGTGCTGGATCATTTATTGGTGGCTTGCTACTGGGTAGCGCCATCGGAACCGTGACTGGTTTACTGATTGCCCCGCGCACGGGTCGAGATACGCGGCAACTATTGAAGAAATCCGCAGACGCTTTGCCGGAGTTAGCCGAAGATCTATCGAGTAGCGTACAGCTACAAGCCGATCGCCTTTCTGAATCGGCACTGCGTAATTGGGATGGCACACTTGCTCGACTGCGAGAAGCGATCGCCGCAGGTATTGAAGCTTCTCAACGAGAGAATCTAGAACTCAGACAGTCCAAGGCGGAAGTGGTCACTGAGACTCAGCCGTCGGTTCCTGACCATAAGCTGTAGGCGAACCGTTGGTGATTGACCCTCTATTTTGGCTAGGATTGTCTATTTTGTTGGTGGCTGTCAGCTTGACTGCTGTCTTAGTTGCCGCACTGCCCGCTTTGCAGGAGTTAGCACGGGCAGCCCGTAGTGCTGAAAAGTTATTTGATACCCTCCGGCGAGAATTGCCGCCTACCTTAGAGGCAATTCGTCTCACAGGCTTAGAAATCAGTGATTTGACTGATGATGTCAGTGAAGGGGTTAAAAGCGCTGGTCAAGTGGTTAAACAAGTTGATCAAAGTCTTACTGGCGCAAAAAACCAGGCGAAGAAGGTACAGGTTAATACTCGTGGCGTTGTCGCAGGTGTCAAAGCGGCTTGGAAAACCTGGAACCGTCCCTCAACAGGGCGTAAGTCAGTTGACCGTCTTCCACCCAGCCAGAGAAAGGCTTTAGATCTACATGAGTCTGAAACCTCTGCCTCGATGACATCAGCCGACAATGTGTATCGAGAGCTTGATGCTGATCTCGATGATACCGACCAGAACACTTCTGAAACCTTCTATAAAGACATCAAGGATTCTCTTCCACAAAGGCAATACAAAGACGTGGAGCAGCCGGATGAAAGCTCAGACTATTAATCGTCAGCACGGATGCGCTCAACCATCACGAGAATTGATAGCACAATTATCAAGTCAAATCACGGCTAGAGAACGCTACAGGCTCCAAGACCCCCGCCACGGCTCTAACTCACAATATCGCCCAGCTGTCAAGGGTAAATTAGGTTTTCAGGTTATCGTGTATCTATGAAAGTTATAGCAATTCTCGGCGAGAGCGAGGTACGCAGTAGGGGCTTTGGCATTCGTGCCCTACCTGGCTAGAGAAATAATTTATTCATCAGCTAAAAAATTTGGGAATCTGCACTACCTTAAACTTCTCCAACTTCGGGTGCCGTTTCTGCATCTACCTGTTCAAGGTTCACCTTACTATAGATATCTGCCAGAGAAACTTCAAAGGATACTGAAGCTAGCGCGATCGCATCATCTGATTCATCATATTCGCAAAACGACCATCGCTTCTTATCCGTCTTAGAAAAATGTTCGATATATATCCGAGTTTGGTCGATTAACAAATATTCCTGAAATGTGGGAATCGTGCGGTATGCCTCAAACTTCTTGCTGCGATCGTATCCCTTGGTTGACGGTGACAAAACCTCGATAATCACGCTGGGATTGGTAATCGTATCTGTACGATTATTGTAATACTTCGGCGCTCCCACCACGACCATCACATTGGGATAGGTATAGATGCGCCCCTGGGGCAACCACAACCGTACATCATTCATAAACACTCGATAGTCGAGTTTTTTGAAGGCAAAACTCAGTGTAGGAAGGGGCTTCCTGCCGCTTTCTGTGAAGATTTACGCGATCGCCTAACAATCCACAAGTGCCAAAGCAATCCGTCAACTTTTCTTCGATGCCCCAGGAACGCCACACCTCTCTATCCGGTTAGTTAGTGTCTTCTGTTTCACTACTTTGGGCATCCACCAACGTCTCTTTGGATGAGTCTACATCTTTTGATCGAGCGACTCGCTTACCTAGAGCCGTCTTCAGCTTTGCCTTTGGGGTTTCTCCTTCCAGGCGAATCTGAATTTTTGGACCAGAACTGGCTAGACGAATGATCATTCCGTCTACAACCGGGATTTGGGTAATGCGCTTCCCATCTATATAAGTTCCATTGGCACCTAAGCTAACAATTTCCCATTCTGAACCTTTACGCCTTAGCTCGACATGATGACGGGAAACTACGGCGCTGTAGAGAATGACTTCGTTATCAGTTGACCGCCCAATCCGAATCAATGATTCAGTTTCAAAAGGCCAACTTTGAACAGGCACAGACTGGAGAGGATGCAGGAGGGTCAGAGTAATCACCGATGTTACATCTTTCAAAGACTTTCGTCTCACGGTCTGAGACTCTTGACACTTCCCCCACTAACTAGTAGGGGATTCTTTTCTTGGTTAACTGACGCTGTTTCTAGACTAAGTTTAAGTGGATGCAATCTCAACGTGTGAGAGTTTACCCGACTCTAATTACACAGCTACATAAAACACCTTTTTCAACCTTGATAGGCTGACAGCTGTGCCTCTTCTAGAGAACATGCTTTCAGTCCACTGACTAGACTACAACCAAGAATGCTGATACTTCGGATTGGCTTGTTGGTTCAAGCTAAACCGATTGAGGCACTCTTGAATAACTGATTGAACAGCCGTAGCTGCTCCTTGTTCAGTGACGTTGAATGCTTCGACAGTGGCTTGGGATCTGAGAACTAAAGCACTCATTACCTCCTTGCCCCTCGACAGCTTAGGACGAGAGAACAGGAGTAAGGGTGTAAGGTTCACAGTCTTCATGATTGAATTATCCAATATGTCAGGAGGTGCTGCCAGATAATCTTTGTTTTTAATACTTACTTGATAGTTGCCACTTCTGCCTAGGAGACAATTACCCTAAACCTTAAGCATTGTTCCGATGCTCATTCGGTTGGTAAAAATTAGCAACTGAATAGAAACGCCAATAATAGCTTGATTTTTAAACCAAAGCTACCTTTTAAAAACCAAGTCGGCAATTAGGTCTGACCCCTCATCCGAAGGTGTTGGGTGAGCGTCAACAGGTGTGTCGTTCACCCAACTCGTCGCCAAAGCATCAAGAACCTTGGAACAAAAATGTCACTTGGTCACCTTTACCTAAGCTAATGCGATCGCCTGTTCGCAAACGGTGCCGATTGCCCCTCGGTAGGGGGGTGTGATTGACGTAAGTACCATTAGAACTGCCAACATCTTCAAGGAAGTAGGCATCTCCCTCAACCCGGATATCCGCATGAATACGGGAAACAATCTCTGAGTTTGGAAAACCCGAAACGTCAATATCAGGTGGAATCTGGTCATTGGTCTTACCGATATGAATCACCGAGAGATTCAAGGGCAACTCAATCCGTGTATTCGTTTGGAGGTGTAAGAGGTGAGCCGACTGTACTTGTAGCTGAGTTTTGCCTAGACCTGTCGAGGTAACAGGAGGTAGGTTACTTATAGGAGGTGGTATCGGTGGCATAGGGGCACTACTACTCGTTGCCGCAGGTGGTGCCTCTGGTTCGTTGCTAACAGGAGGAGGGGGGGGCGGGAGTGTACCTAAGTCAGGAGAACTTGGGGTTCCAACTTCTGGGTTGGCTGGTTGACTGACAACAGTAGCCGGAAGTGGGAAGCCAGGGTCAGGAGTTGGTGGATTTGTCGAAATCGGCTCCGGATCGGGAAATTGAGAGCTAACAGACATAGGTTCAGGTTCAACAAGCGGGTCAGGAGCTACTAAGTCTGGCACATTAGGAAGTGGGGTTGGGGGTGCTGTATTCCCTCCTCCCGTTGAACCACTCACATTTAAATTAAAGCCACACTGACCGCAGAAGCTCGCGTCTGTCTGAACAGTTGCACCACAGTTAGGACAACTCGTGGTTGCGGGTAAAGGGGTATAACAAGCTTCACATTGGTTAGCACCGTCCGGATTTTGGTGATTGCAGTTAGGGCAGACAATCATAGAACCTCCTTGCAGCCAGAATTCATCCTCCCTATAAAAGCACAACAGACAGTTAGATTTTTAGGCATTAGTCAACGCAAAGGTAGTTTAGTGTTTTAGGTCAAGACCCGCTGAGTCATCCAAGAGCCACAAAAGCTCACCTTGGGGCTGGATTAACCGGGATGGGTAAGTCAGGGCATCAGCATCAGGGGCAAATATCTGAGCGAGGGCGGGTCGTTTACTAGCACCAGCGACCAGAAAAATCACACAGTGGGCATGATTAATCAGGGGTGCAGTAAAGGTGATGCGGGATTGACCATCTTTGTTGCCTACAGTGACAAGCCGATCTTGCACTTGTAGAGCGTCAGTATGAGGAAAGAGTGAGGCGGTATGGGCATCATCGCCAATTCCCAACAAAATTATATCTAAACAAGGAAACTCCCCCACAGATGTACCAAAGAACTCTCGCAACTCGGCTTCATGCTTCTCGGCATCCGCCGATGGCGATTCCCCAGTTGTGGGCATGGGATGAATGTTGGTAGCGGGTATGTCAACTTTGTTTAACCAAGCACTCCGTGCCATTCCCTCATTGCTATCCGGGTGGTTAGCTGGCACATAGCGTTCATCGCCCCAAAATACATGAATCTTATCCCAAGGGAGGTTTTGGTTGGCGATCGCTTCGTACAAGGGCTTTGGTGTGCCACCCCCAGCAAGCGCGATCGTACACCGACCTCGTTCCTGAATCGCTGATTGTATCTTTGAGAGGACGACTTCAAGCGATCGCGCAATCAGTGCCTCTTTATCCGGTAGAACTTCAACAACTTTGTTCATAAAACCTTTCACCCCATTTCTAATGTCTATAACCTATACAAGGCTCTATATTGTCCAAGTTTATTAATCACTGCAGAAGCTAGTTTGTCGCTTTTTGTAAGTAGTCACTGGTCACGAGTTCAGTTACAACAGACAATGAACAACGGACAAAAAATCACGTCTACTAGACCCAGCCAATAACCCGACTTAAAATGACTAGCTCGACTGAAACTTAAACCCTAATTAAGCATCATACTTGCCGTAATCTATCAACAAACGCCAAGTGATGAGCATCTTTTAGCGGCTTGTTGCTCCAAGTCGCGATCACTCTAACTCATTACCGAGTGCGAGAGTGCTGATTAGCCTAATTGCTCTCCCCTCCTTCTCCAATCCCTAGATGCACCCAATCTCGCCCCAAGGCATGAGGTACATCATCATCTATTAAGCTAGCTGTACCAGTCTTGGCGACGAGTAAGGGAGTTCGCACAGTAAAGTTGGAGATGGATCATCACATTCCTCAGAGGCATAACCCATGAAAAGTAGTGCTATATATTCTCCGTACACAGCTCTGACTCTCAAGACGGTCGGGGTGGTTATGATCGTGTCTTCTCTCTTAGACTTCATCATTTTGGCGATTCCCTTTAACCCACTAAGGACAGATTGGCAAATCGGCTTTGTCACCCAACTGGTTGACCGGGGCATCATCCCGATGGTCGGTATTGCACTTTTAGTTGTGGGGCATTGGATTGCTAATGCTAGCGGAGCTTCACCAGCAGAGCCTAGGTCTGCGGTTCAAGACTTACGATTTTGGGCGTTTATACTTGCTAGCCTGCTTGGGTTAATTTTCCTGGTACTTGTGCCGTTGCACTTCAACAATATTCGGATGCAGAGCAATCAGGCGCTTGAGCAGATCAGCAAGAAAGCGAGTACGCTTGAAACTCAATTGGACAATCAAAGTAAGCAAGTTGATGCTCTTGTCAAAGACCCTCAGAAGCTTTCAGAGCTAGACAAAGCAATTGCGAGTGGTCAAGTTCAAGGAGAGCAACTCGCTCGGCTACAGGCACTCAAGCAGCAATTACAGTCGTTTAAGCAAGACCCACAAACTCTCAATCAACAAGTTGAGCAGGCGCAGACTAAAATCCGAAGTGAGAGGTTAGCCGCTGAAAAACAAACCAGAACTGGGGCGTTGAAGTTAGGTTTAAGGACAGGCTTGAATAGCTTGCTCTTAGCGATTGGTTACATTGTCATTGGCTGGACAGGATTTCGTAGCTTGGGGAACAGCCGCTAAGTACAGGGTCCCAGAAGTTTTTACGAAGTTCCTCGCACCTTGACTATTTGTTTTTCTCGATTTTCCTGATGCCACCAGCACCACTCAGCGCTGTGATGAGTTCTCTTTGTGAGGAAGCATCTTAAACCGGACTCAATCGTTAATATGACCTACCTGAGATGTTCTCGATTTATATCCTGACCTACAACGAAGAACTCGATATTGCAGCTTGTATCGAGTCGGCGCAGCTTTCAGATGATGTTATTGTCGTAGATTCCATCAGTAGCGATCGCACTGTAGAAATTGCCGATCGCTACCCTGTACGAATCGTACAACACGCTTTTGAAAGTCACGGGCGACAGCGCACCTGGATGCTCAAAGAAGTTCCGACAAAGTATGAATGGGTCTACATCCTCGAAGCCGATGAACGGATGACCCCAGAGTTGTTTGCTGAATGTCTGGAAGCCATACAGACATCTGACTACGTGGGCTATTACGTCGCTGAGCGCGTCATGTTTATGAATCGGTGGATTCGCTACTGCACTCAATATCCCCGTTACCAGCTACGCCTGTTTCACAAGGATAAAGTCTGGTTCAGTGATTATGGTCATACCGAACGAGAAGTTTGTGATGGACAAACTGGTTTTCTGAAGGAAACCTATCCTCACTACACCTGCAGTAAGGGCTTGACACGCTGGATTGAAAAGCACAACCGCTACTCTACTGATGAAGCCGTAGAAACACTGCACCAGCTACAAGCAGGAACAGTCAACTGGCGAACGTTGTTATGGGGTCGCTCAGAAGTCGAAAGACGCCGCGCTCTTAAAGATTTGTCACTGCGCTTACCTGGACGACCGCTCGTGCGCTTTATCTATATGTACCTCTTACTAGGCGGATTCCTTGATGGCAAAGCTGGATTTACCTGGTGTACTCTACAGGCTTTTTATGAATATCTCATCTTGCTCAAGGTTTGGGAGCTAAAGCAATCCACTAAATTACCCCCAACCGATGGATCGATGCCCGCTCGTGAATTGAGAGAAATTAGTACACCATCGTAAGCTTAGAAAAATAAAAGAAATATAACAAAAACTCAGTATCTGACTTGACCAAACGTATCTGTAGGGAAATCGGCAGTGGGCGTAAGGCTCTCTGTTAAACTGTAAATTGGTATACCAGTTGTCTTTATAAGATAATTCTGCTTACTCTCGGTGTCTGGTTGGCGACACCGAACGATGTTATATGGATTCATGTTTGAAAAAAAAGTACAAAATAATATTGAAGAGAGCCGAACATCTACAGGGATATCACTACTTGCAACATTTCTTTACAAGCCTTAAAAATAAGAATAGAGTCTTCTACCACGAACACAGCTTCACTGGAGCAAGCAAGTGTGGCTTAGATGAGAACTCACCTCCAATCAACGGCAGGTCGTCCTCCTGTGCTTAGGGGTTGCTAGGGTAAGGTTTATAAGCTTGTTTATGCTTTTCTCAGCCAGTGATTGAGATGGCAATAGCAAAATTTTAAGAGCCATTGTTAAGGAGAGTCGGTGCTCTGTGATCCAACGCTTAAAGCAGGACTTCAAAAATGACCTGATTGCAGGTCTTCTCGTAGTGATTCCTCTCGCTACGACAATTTGGCTAACGATTACGATCGCTAGTTGGGTGATCAATTTTCTAACCCGTATTCCCAAGCAAATCAATCCCTACGATAACCTCCACCCAATTTTGGTCAATCTCCTAAATTTGGTGGTTGGGCTAACGGTGCCACTAATATGTATTCTGCTCATCGGCTTGATGGCACGTAATATTGCAGGGCGGTGGTTGCTAGATTTTGGAGAGCGGGTTTTGCAGGCAATTCCCTTAGCGGGTTCCGTCTATAAGACTCTCAAGCAACTGTTGGAGACAATTTTAAAGGACTCCAACGGTAAGTTTCGCCGGGTAATTTTGGTAGAGTACCCTCGCCGAGGGATTTGGGCGATCGCATTTGTCACAGGCGTGATGAGTGCTGAGATTCAATCTCAGATGTCTCGCCCAATGTTAAGCATTTTTATTCCGACAACACCAAATCCAACGACTGGCTGGTATGCAATTGTTCCGGAAGACGAAGTTGTTAACCTATCAATGTCCATAGAAGATGCCTTTAAGGTAGTCATTTCGGGTGGAATTGTTAGCCCAACAGGTTCATCTGTCCCAATTCCTCTTCAGACACCTTATAGTAAGAAACCACTAGAGCAACCTCTGCCTGAGATGAGACGTCAGGTTCTACCAACGGAAGAAAGCTGATAGTTACTAGCTACTCTTCCAATGATGGATGGCGGAACATCCTTTAAATCCTTAAACTGTGCTATTTATCCTAGACGTACCATGCAACCCCGCAGAATTGCTCGTGAACTGGCTCTTTTGAGCCTATCTCAGATGCCTAACGCCCCTGAACGGCTGGAGACGCAGCAGCTAACTAATTTAGTATTGGCAGCCGTTCGTACTCTTACCGGTGAAATTCAAGAAGCTTTAGAGACGGCAGCAGCAGAACTCAGACGAGGAAGCGATCGCTTGCTAACTAGCGAAACTCGTGCTGTTGATGTCAACAGTTCCAAAGCGATGGTAGCCGATGCGATCGAGCTAACCGAGAAAGCGATTAACCGCCTCGGAAGCGCTGTAGAAATGCCGGAAGTGATTCAACTGTCTAATCAGCAAGAAGTCCGTACCTACGCCTTAGAGCTGCTGAAAACTATCAACCGGAGACAAGCTGAGATCGATGAAATTTTGACCCAAGCACTCCAAGATTGGCAACTTCATCGTCTACCTCGAATTGACCGAGACATTTTGCGGATTGCGGTAGTAGAGATTTCATTTCTGGGTGTACCCGATCGCGTTGCGATCAACGAAGCTGTAGAACTTGCCAAACGCTACAGCGATGACGAAGGGCACCGATTTATCAATGGTGTCCTACGCCGTGTCACCGATCGCATTAAAGCGGAAGCCCGCCTACAATAGAGAATTTAGGTATCCATATAAAGAAAAATAAATTGACGCGGGTAGTCAAGTAGGTGCAATGGTTTTTAATTGGTTCCGCCGACAGATTGGTAAAGAGGGTGAGAAGCCTTTAGAGGAAACTCCCCAGGTTGAACAGGAAAAACAGGCTTCAGAGCAACCAGACGTAAAACCTGCTGAGTCAACCGAAGCGCAGACTCAAGCCGTTGCTGAAGATTATCTGAGTTGGGCGAAAGCGGCATACAAAAACATCCAGAAGCAGCAACAGTCTGTAGAACCTGAGACAACGGCGACAGAACCACCTGCCAGCGAAACGGTAGAGGAGCAAGCCCCAGAAGCCGCAATAGAGACTTCTGTTCCCTCTATAGAGGTGACAGATACCCCACAGCTAGAAGAAACCACTAAGGAGAGCGCCCCAACAGAGACGGCACAACCAACTGAAGCAGCAACACCTGAAACTCCAGCAATCCTTTCAGAACCTGAACTAGATGCTGCCGTGGCAGAAGACACGGCTTCAATAGAACCTGTGGTTACTGAAGCTGAACTAGAGGCAACGGCTACAGTAGAAGCACCAGAAATCCCAGCAGATAGCGAACCCACTGAATCTCAAGACAATTTAGTCGTACCATCTGAAGAGAGTGTAGAAACCCCAACTGCTGAAGCTCCAGTTCTAGAGGAAGAGACAGCAACATCTGAAGCCGCAACGGACTCTGGTGATGAGTCAGTGGCTGTGTCATCAGAAGAACCTGTCGTTACTACAGGTATGAATTCAGAAGCTGAGCCTGTTATAGCGGCACCTCTAGCAGTTGAGTCAGAGGCAGAATCTTCTTCTGCTTCTATCCCAATTTGGGCGCGTCAGTCTAATGCAGAACGACAAGCACGAC
The DNA here is from genome assembly GCF_059505465.1 of Symplocastrum torsivum. Taxonomy (NCBI): domain Bacteria; kingdom Bacillati; phylum Cyanobacteriota; class Cyanophyceae; order Oscillatoriales; family Microcoleaceae; genus Symplocastrum; species Symplocastrum torsivum. The sequence goes on from NZ_JCACKQ010000001.1 coordinate 15,275, forward strand.
TAGAACGCCTCAAGGCAACTGCAATTGAGATACCAGAACCTGAGCCTGTTAGGGCAGCTGTACAGCAAGCTGAACCCGCAGCAACGACGACTGTTGAAGCAGGGGAAGTACCTGGACTTGCCTTTGATGAAGGGTTCCTCTGGTCAGCCGAGGTGTTGGCAGCACAAGGGCGTCGTCCTGAAGATGTCTCCCTGGAAGAAATTAGCTGGCTCAAGCGACTGCGTCAGGGATTAGATAAAACCCGTCGTAGTTTAGTTAACCAACTCAAGGCGATTGTTGGTCAAGGCCCGTTGAATCAAGACGCCGTGATGGAGATCGAGGCGCTGCTGTTACAGGCAGACGTGGGTGTCGAGGCAACGGATTATATTATCAATACCCTGCAACAGAGATTGCGGGAGGAAGTGCTGCCACCGGAACAAGCGATCGCATATCTTAAACAAATTCTCCGAGACTTGCTGGATCGACCTTGTCAAGAGTCTTACAGCCCTAATTTTGCGCCAGAAAAAGACACACTGAATATATGGCTGATTACAGGCGTTAATGGCGCAGGAAAGACAACGACGATTGGAAAACTTGCCCACCTAGGGCAAAAATCGGGCTACCATTGCTTAATTGGGGCAGCCGATACCTTCCGGGCGGCGGCTGTGGAACAGGTGAAGGTTTGGGGACAGCGTAGTGGTACCGAGGTGATTGCCAATCCTGGAAAGAACACTGACCCTGCGGCTGTCGTCTTTGATGCGATCGCGGCGGCTCAATCTCGCGATGTAGAATTGCTCCTAGTAGACACAGCAGGGCGTCTACAAAACAAGAAAAACCTGATGGAAGAACTCGCGAAAATTCGGCGGATTGTGGACAAAAAAGCCCCCAATGCCAAGGTTGAATCTCTCCTAGTTTTGGATGCCACACTCGGTCAAAATGGTCTACGTCAGGCAGAAGTCTTCTCACAAGCAGCAAAACTCAGTGGTGTCGTTTTAACGAAACTTGATGGCACGGCAAAAGGCGGGGTTGCTCTTGCTGTCGTGCAGGAATTGGGTCTACCCATCCGGTTTATTGGCGCTGGCGAAGGCATCGAAGACCTACGTCCCTTCTCTAGCTACGAGTTTGTTGAAGCCTTACTCAACGGTTGAGGCTATCCGGCAAGGAGACTCGCCTTCTCTCAATGCCTTCGCCCACCCTGGCAACGTTTATACATGGCTGAAAGCTGACGGCTAAGCGCTACTTCCTTACTAACTGAGCCAGAGTTGCCTCCATTACTGCTGTTGTTTGTCCAGAGACAGTAAAGACCAATGCCTCGCGATAGACTCGCTGTGCAGCATGATTTTTGTAGTTAGCAGCACCACTAGAAACTGTCACTGCTGCATTTGCACATCGTAGTGCCAGGTTGATTGCCCAAGCCCGAAGTTGCACTCGTTCTTCCCAAGGCTGGGAGTCTGGAGACAAAGCCAGCATCATCGCTTCATCGCAGTGAGTAACTTCTGCGTGAAGAGACTCAAACGCTTGTTTGAGAAAGGGAAGCGGCTTCTTAGAGTAAGTTGTTTCTAAGATATCCAGTCCTGCTCTGGCACACCCCAAAGCAAAAAAACCATGATGAATTACGTTCTTCTTGTCGTTCTCATGAATCGCGCCTGCTGGCTTGACAAAAACTATACGTTCTTGGGGTAAAAACCATTGAGTCAGAGTAGCTGTAACGGTCTTTGTTGATGCCATTGCAGCGAGTTGCATTGGTTCAGAGTAGCTAATTGCTCCACCAGTATCTTGGAACGTTTCAACAAATGGCATCAGCCCGTAGACTGCCCGACCATCAGGTAGTGCTGCGCCAACGATAAAATCTTGAAAGAATCTAAAACCTGTTACCCAAGGCACCTCTCCCTCTAACTGATAGCCACCTTCTACGGGAATTGCTTTTACAAGTGGGTCACCTGTTCGACGCAGTTGGGAGAAGCCGACACCTACTAGCTTCTGCCCATTGCCCATATAGGGGAGGTACTGCCGCTTCAAGGATTCATTTTCACTGCTAGTAAGTAGTTCGGCAGCACTCTGATGTTGAGTTTGGAGGAATGCCAAAGCGCCTGAATAGCGTGGCACCAACTGCTGAAAGCGGCGATACGTTGCTTCGCTAACTTGTGTCCCTCCCCAAGATGTAGGAACCCGTAGCGCCAGTAAAATGCGATCGCCCATACCTCGCAGGGCATCTTTCAAAAGCGCTGAATCACTATCAATCTCTGATGCCAAGGGCGCTACTGACTCTCGTAAATAAGATTCAGCGAGGTCTAGTAGTGCTTGTTGGTCATCCTTATGAGACACGGAAGACAATCATGTGAAGGGTTGATTACATCGGTTGACCAGATGCCACATTAGTGAATGCATTAAGGTGCAAGCAGTGGTTTTGGTTCTTCTTGCCAGAAGACAATTGAATCATTGAGTGGTTGAATTTGAGTTCCGGGATAGTAGAAATTGAGAATCTTTGCTCCCGACCAGCCAAGATTGGCTAAGTTGTAAGAACCATATTGGCTCATGCCAACACCATGACCAAAGCCACCACCAACGAAGGTATAGCCTTTGAGGGTTTTATTATCTCCGTAGATTGGCTCTAAGTAAAACAGAGTACTCCGAGGCGGGCCAAAGGCACTGCGAACTTCATTTTTGTTGATTTCAATAACGCCCTTGTCCGTTTGTACAGTGAGTTTAAGAATTCGCCCTGATGGAGAGCGTTCCACTACCTGCATCTGCACAATTGTGGTGAAGTTGGCAAGGGGGTGTTTGGATCTTTCAAGATAGCGTCTTAAATCCTTGGCTATCTGTTCTAGTGTGTTTCCCCTACTCCATCGGAAGGCATCTCTGCCAGTTTCATTAAAACCCTGCTTTAAGTTAATGAATTCCCGAAAATTTCGTTCATCAGCTAAGGGCTTTTGCGCTAGATTCCAGACTAAGTTAGGTGAGTCTATGACGGCTTTTAGATAGGGGCGTTCTGAGCCATTCCAGACATCACTGAAAGGAGCGGTGACACCCCCAGTGGTTGAAGAATAAAGGGCATCTACTAGCTCGTTGTTGTACGTTAGCACCAATCCTTTTGTGGCTGCGATCGCTTGGTCAGTAATCGGTGCTGTACCCGTTAATCCTCTATAAACCTGGCAGTGGACATCTGCACACAGTTCGTAACCATCAGCGACAAATCGGCGTAGGTTGCGTAAGGCATAGGTTCGCGCAAGGATAGTTTGAGCTTCTACGGCAGCATAGGGGGCACCCGCTCCAATTTCATGAGGCACTACACCCCGCAGATAGGTTTCGACAGGAACCTGATTCACCAGGGTGTAAGTCCCGTAGGCGTTGGGTTGAATTCGCAAACTACCACTGTAGAGACGTGGGTTTTGGTCATCCTTCCCAACACCAACCTGAATAAGATTTTTTTCTGAAGAAATCTCCAACTGCCGACGAGTGTAGCGGTAGCCATTGACAACAAAGGATACTCGTGGCACTCGTTGTAGAATTTCTGTTTCAATTTGAGCCGTTGTATCGCCTTTGGCTTGAAGTGCAGAAAGCAGCAACCGTCGCAGTAAGGGGGTTTGATAAACATTCCGTTTTGCCCAAACTTGCCAGCGTTCGGGTTGAGTAATCTCAACCTCAATACCGTACTGTCGCCACTGATTAGCATTGTCTTCTGCTGTTTCAAAGGTGGCGTGGTTGCTGAGTACGAGACGCTCTTCCACCATTGGTTCTGGAATCTTTTGCATCAAAGTTTCCAGATTGACGCTTTCCACTTGCAGCGTTTGCGGTTGCATATCGCCTGACAAAAACCGTAAGGTAAGGCGATCGCCTGGAGTCGCTTTCAAGGTTAGCTGGTCAGTTGGTTCGTCTCCGAATCGCTGCACGACTCCTACTTTCAGCTCTACGTCCTTGGCTTTTGCAGGTGGTTGGAATATCCCTGTCAGTCCCCATAGGGATACTGTCATCAGGACAGTGCTTAAGCTTTGACTAACTCGTTTTTTCGTCAGGGTCTGCTGTCTCAAAATCTTCCTCAAGACACAAAGAAGTTATACTGATCAACTCTCCCAGGATAGAACATATATTCTGGAAGCTGACCTTTATCGCAAAAGGCAAAAGGCAAAAGGCAGAAGGCAGAAGTTGCACCTTTTCCCTTTCACCTAATCTAACCTTTCCCCCAACCGTTCAAGCATTACTACTGCTGCCAAAGAGAACTTCTCCTTTGATCATTCGCTGTGCTGCCTCAAGCAGTACTTCTTCCAGATAAGGCTTGGTGAAGTAGCCGCTAGCTCCTAGCTGAGAAGCCATTTGCCGATGTCGGTCAGCACCGCGAGAGGTGAGCATGGCGATTGGTAGATGCTGGAGATTTTCGTCTTTCTGAAGCCGAGATAGCAACTCTAGACCGTCCATTCTTGGCATTTCAATGTCACAGAAGACAATATCGCACGGTAGACCGGAGCGTAGCTTATCCCAAGCTTCCTGACCATCACGGGCTTGTTCAACCCGATAACCCGCTTTGGTAAAGGTCATAGATAGAAGTTCACGCACTGTAATGGAGTCATCAACAATCAGAACCATTGGCTCTACCTTGACAGGAGGCACATCTTCTGGCGGTTGAGCGGAGGATTCATCTCTCGACCAGAGAGTAGTAACTCCATCTTTGCGAATGCGACCCATCGAGAGGTCAATCAGTTCCAAAACATCAGCAATTGGCATAATCCGACCATCCCCTAAGACAGTCGCTCCAGCAATTCCTATTGGCTTAGGTGCAGGTCCTTCGAGTTGCTTAATTACGATCTCCTGTTCGCCCAACACCTGATCGACTTGGATAGCGATGAAGTTACTAGAACTACGCAACACGACTATGGAAATCATGTCGTCTTCTCGCTTGCCGCCGTATACAGTAGCCCGATTGATTTGGCGATTGTAGCTTAGCAGTTCAGAGAGGGGCTGGAACGCCAGCAATGTATCACGCCATTGGATACAGGTTTGACCTTCTGCATTCGTTTGGATGCGATCGCACGGCACATCCAACATATCTTCTACCCCGTCCATTGGGAAGGCGAGACGAGCGTGAGCGCTTAGACAGCAAAGCGCCTTACAGATACTCAACGTTAAAGGCAGACGAATCGTAAAGGTTGTTCCCTTACCTAATGCCGAATCAATGTGAATTGCGCCCCGAATCTCACTCAAGCTTGTTCGCACGACATCCATGCCAACCCCTCGACCCGCGTACTCATCCTCTTTATCTTTGGTCGTAAAGCCGGGATGGAAGAGGAAGTCGTACAAATCTAAGTTAGTAAGGTTTTTGGCATTGGCTCGACTGATGAGTTTTTGCTCAACTGCCTTTCTTCTTACTAGTTCTGGGTCAATACCTGCGCCATCATCGGAGACAGAAATCACGGTTTGGTTACCCTGCTGGGAAGCCCTCAGGGTAATTTGACCAGCCGTTGGCTTACCGGCGGCTTTGCGTACTTCGGGTGGTTCAATGCCATGAGTCAGGGCGTTGTTGACTAGGTGAACCATCGGGTCAGAGAGGTGTTCGAGAATCATTTTGTCGATTAATGTTTCTCGACCCTCAACGTGTAATTGAGCTTCCTTGTTGAGTTTTAGGGAAATTTCACGGACAGCTCGGAATAAGCGGTCAGCCGTCTGGGCAAACGGCACCATCCGTCCGCGTGTCAGTCCTTCCTGCAACTGGGTGGTCACCTGCCGCAGCATCCGAGCCACTTGGTCTGTTTCATCGACCAAAAACTCGATGTCAGATGCCGACTCTCTTACCCGAACAATCAGCTCAATCATCTCTTGGGAGAGCAAATGGAACCCAGTGAAACGATCCATTTCCAGGGGATCGTACTCCATACCAGAAGAGTTGTTATTGGGGGCGCGGTCTGAATGGAAAGAGGAACGTTGACCTGGGCGGCTAGACAGCAGCGAGGTTTCCAGGAGGCTGCGTTCATACAAATCCTGCATCCTCGCCCCTACATCACTAAGGGCTAAGACTTGGTGCGATAAATTATCCAAAAACTGCCGTAAACGTTCTTGGTCTTGCTCCAAGCTGTTGCGGTTTACTACCAGTTCCCCCACTAAGTTGCTGAGACTGTCCAGGTGTTTTACAGGCACCCGCATTGTCTGCTCAAAGAGCCTAGCACCATTACGCGGTCGGATAACCGAGCGAGCCTGTCGCTGGTCAGCGATCGCTTTTTGTGGCCCACCCATCGTCTGATCTGCCTGCTCTAGCAGTTTCTCCAAGTCGCCAAATTCATCATCAAGGCTGTCTGTCTCAGGAGCCTTACTTGTTACAGGCGCTGGCGATTGCTCAGCGGTATTGATGTCCTCCAAGAGGAGTTCAAGGTCATCAAATGCATCCAGATTGGATGAGGCTAAGGCTGGAGCCGGTAGCGCTTCCTCCGTTAGCAGTGCCTCTAAATCGTCAAACTCCGACTCTAGGGAACTTGTTACCTCGCTAGCGCTCTCGAAGCTATCGAACTCAGCTGTCAGAGACTGGTCTTCTTCTTGTTCATTTAAGAAAGCGAAATCATCGAGTTGGGCTTCTCCTTCACTCCCTTCTCCCAGGAGACTATCCAAATCGGCCCAGCCATCAGCACTAGTTTCAGTAGCTAGCACATCTGGTACTGCTGGGGTTTGTGCAGCTTCCGGTCGTTCATCACTCTCTGCCGTTTCCCACTCCAATCCCAAAGCCGTGTTCAGGTCTTCCTCTGTCTCCACATCCCAAAGTTCTAATGAACCTTGATCTGTGTCCATCTCCTCCCAGTCTTCGGAAACTGTGAGATTATCTGCCTCAACACCCAAGAAGTCTTCTAGATTTTCAGTTGTCTCAACGGCGTCTGTTCCTTGCCAATCTAGGAAATCATCAATAGCTTCTTCTTCAACTGGCGCAAGCTCCCAGTCAGAAGCGGCTTCCGTCTCAAATAAGCCCTCCTCTAAAACATTAAGGGCATCTGCCTCTTCCGATTCCCCAGTTCCCAGTAGTGCTTCTAACTCCGAGACTGGCGAAGTTGCTAAGGATTCACTATCAACAGCTTCAGTTGTTTCAGCCGTTTCCCATTCAAACATCGCCGCTTGAGGCTCTACTGTCTCCTCGGCTTCTACCTCGAAGTTCAATTCTTGTGCCGAAGCTTCAGTCGCGAAACCTTCGTCCAGATTGAAAGACTCTAAATCAGCTGAGGCAAAATCTAATGCCTCGCTATCTCCTGGTACCTCATCAAAGCGAAATCCTTCTGCCGAGGCTTCGCTACCAAAATCTTCTTCTAGATTGAAAAGCTCTAAATCAGCTGAGGCAAAATCTAATGCCTCGCTATCTCCTGGTACCTCATCAAAGCGAAATCCTTCTGCCGAGGCTTCGCTACCAAAATCTTCGTCCAGATTGAAAGGCTCTAAATCAGCTGAGGCAAAGTCTAAAACATCGATATCTGCTGGTACCTCATCAAAGCGAAATCCCTCTGCCGAGGCTTCGCTACCAAAATCTTCGTCCAGATTGAAAGACTCTAAATCAGCTGAGGCAAAGTCTAATGCCTCGCTATCTCCTGGTACCTCATCAAAGCGAAATCCTTCTGCCGAGGCTTCGCTACCAAAATCTTCTTCTAGATTGAAAAGCTCTAAATCAGCTGAGGCAAAATCTAATGCCTCGCTATCTCCTGGTACCTCATCAAAGCTTAATCCCTCTGCCGAGGCTTCACTAGCGAAATCTCCCAGATTGAAAGGCTCTAAATCAGCTGAGGCGAAATTTAATGCCTCGCTATCTCCTGGTACCTCATCAAAGCTTAATCCCTCTGCCGAGGCTTCACTAGCGAAATCTCCCAGATTGAAAGGCTCTAAATCAGCTGAGGCGAAATTTAATGCCTCGCTATCTCCTGGCATCTCCTCGAAGCGAAATCCTTCTGCTGATGTTGTGCTAGAGAAATCTTCTTCCAGATTGAGAGAATCTACATCAACTGAGGCAAAGTCCAAAGCATCGATATCTTCGAGTGCATCTCCTGGTGCCTCCTCGAAGCGAAATCCTTCTGCCGAAGCCTCGCTAGCGAAATCTTCTTCTAGATTGAAAAGCTCTAAATCAGCTGAGGCAAAATCTAAAGCATCGATATCTCCTGGTGCCTCATCGAAATTCAATTCTTGTGCCGATACCTCAGTTCCCAAATCTTCTTCAAAATTGAGCGCATCCAAATCGGCTGAGGCAAAATCTAAAGCATCAATATCTCCTGGCATCTCCTCGAAGCTCAATCCTTCTACTGAGGCTTCAGTCGCAAAATCTTCGTCCAGATTGAAAGACTCTAAATCAGCTGAGGCAAAATCTAATGCCTCGCTATCTGCTGGTGCCTCATCAAAGCTCAATCCTTCTACTGAGGCTTCAGTCGCAAAATCTTCATCCAGATTGAAAAGCTCTAAATCAGCTGAGGCAAAATCTAATGCCTCGCTATCTGCTGGTGCCTCATCAAAGCTTAATTCTTGTGCCGAGGCTTCAGTAGCGAAATCTTCTTCTAGATTGAAAAGCTCTAAATTAGCTGAGGCGAAATCTAATGCCTCGCTATCTCCCGGCCTCTCCTCGAAGCGAAATCCTTCTGCTGAGGTTGTGCTAGAGAAATCTTCTTCCAGATTGAGAGAATCTACATCAACTGAGGCAAAGTCCAAAGCATCGATATCTTCGAGTGCATCTGCTGGTGCCTCATCAAAGCTTAATTCTTGTGCCGAGGCTTCAGTAGCGAAATCTTCTTCTAGATTGAAAAGCTCTAAATCAGCTGAGGCGAAATCTAATGCCTCGCTATCTCCCGGCATCTCCTCGAAGCGAAATCCTTCTGCTGAGGTTGTACTACCGAAATCTTCTTCCAGATTGAGAGAATCTACATCAACTGAGGCAAAGTCCAAAGCATCGATATCTTCGAGTGCATCTGCTGGTGCCTCATCAAAGCTTAATTCTTGTGCCGAGGCTTCAGTAGCGAAATCTTCTTCTAGATTGAAAAGCTCTAAATCAGCTGAGGCGAAATCTAATGCCTCGCTATCTCCCGGCATCTCCTCGAAGCGAAATCCTTCTGCTGAGGTTGTACTACCGAAATCTTCTTCCAGATTGAGAGAATCTACATCAACTGAGGCAAAGTCTAAAGGATCGATATCTTCTGATGCTTCGTCACCTAGTAGCGAGTCTATGTCTGACTCTTGCCAATTGAGGGAGATATCGCTGTCGGTGACTTGATTCGTTTCAGTGGTCTCTTGTTCAAAGAGTTCCTCATCATTGAATTCTGAGATATCAGCAAAATTGTCTATAAAGGACATTAGGGAAGCTTCTTCAAGTTCGCTATCCCAGCTATCAGTCGTTGCTGATGCTTCAGTAGAAGAAAAGTCTTCAAACTCTAAGATGTTATTAGCTGCCGAAGTCTCAGTCGCTTCTGAATCGGTATCAAATAAGTCATCGAGACTATTAAAGCTAGGATTGGCATCTAACTCCTCTAATGAAGAAAGGTTAAACTCTTCGAGTCCTAATGCTTCTGTCTCAGTTGTTTGAGACTCTAGCCAATCCTCTGAGGTCTCTAATGAGTCAAAAGCCTCATTCTCTGATGCCTCAGCAACTAAAGGAGCTTCAGTCCCAAACCAATTATCCAAATCTCCCTCACTTGTTTCATCTAGGTTGAGGGAGTTGGCTGATGTCTCATCTAAGTCGAAATCGATGAAGTCGGCATTCATCCCAGCTGTACTCAGCTCATCCAGGGTAAATTCCGGCTCGTCTACATCCAACAGTGACTCTTCAAGTAAACTTTCCGCTTGCGGAGTTGACAATTCGTCTATTGTCGGGGTGTCCCAAAGACTATCATCAAGTGACAAATCTGGCTGCTGTGCTGATGGACTAGCTGATATATCGCTCTGTGCCTCAAATCCACTTAAGTCGAAGTCTTCATCAGCCGACAAATTAAAGTTATTGGCAGATTCGTCAAAAGCCAATTCATCGAAATCGAAAGGCTCCTCGAAACTGCCTAAAGTTGTTTCTTCCGGAGTGGTTTCAAAGAGGCTGTCGCTTTGTTCGTCGTCAATTACCAGTTCTTCCCCAAAGCCTAAATCATTCTCAGAAAGATTGGCTGCTTCACGTTCAGAGCTTTCCAGCCAGTCGCCTAGGTCAAGCTCTGACTCAGTAAATGACGCTTCATCCAACTGGAGTTCGTCGTTACCAATGTCTTCTAGTTCCCAGGCTGAGTCTTCAAAAGTAAGAGCGTTATCCTCATCCCTGATAAACGCTTCACTCAAGAATTCCTCATCATCTGCTGATAAGAGTCCTGCATCTTCCAGTCCAAGAGCATCTGCCTCATCGAACCCCTCTACCACTGGCATGGCAAAGAAGTCATCATCCTGTGGCTGTCTTTCAGTCATTGCTTCAGCGTCAAAAACAAACTCTTCTGGGTTCTGTGAAACAGGCGCGTTTTCTTCAAAGAAACTGTCACCAAACAAACTGTTCAAGTCGTCTGATGAGGTGCTTGATGTTGCTAGCAGATCTGAGCTATCCGCCTCAAATAGTAGGTCTGAAAAGTCATCCGTTGCGCTTAATGAGCTTTCTGAGTAATCGTTGCTCAATGGTGCTAAATCTTCTTGTAAGGGTACCTCAACACTTGCATCGTCACCCAACCAATCTCTCAAATCTTCATGAGTGGATGCCTCAGTTGTTGAGAGTTCCAAGTCATTTAGGTCACCCATCAAGTCTGCAAAATCGTTGCCTTCCGAAGGAATCTCGTAAGGATTATCGTCCCAAGTGAAAGAGCTGTCTTGAGCGGGTCTGGGTTGCCTGTCATTAAAGCTGATGATTTCCTCTTCTTGCCAGGTTTGATCTAAATCAGGAGTTTGACCTTCAAAGATATCCGCTAGGCTATTAAGCTCTGCCATTCCGACTTCAGGATCGCTAGGTTCACCCGGACTAGAAGTGGTACTAGTCGTGCGGAATGAAAAATTTGCTCCGCTGCGAGATTGAGGACTAGAGCTTGAGGTAAACCAGGAGTCTTGTTGGATTTCAGGCAAGCTTTCGTATTGGTTGGCTGAAGTGTCCTCTGCTTCTATAAAGTTGTGTTGTTCTTGGATAGGACTATCTAGGTCATCAAATAGGCTAGTCGCTGACAAATCGCTATCCAATGTTGTCTCGACAGAAGCGGCTGGGACGAGTGCTTGCAGTTGTTCACTGGGGGCAATCTCAACCGAACGACCTGCCATGACTAATTCTTGAGCCTGTTTGATTTCTTTGATCACAAGGCTCGCCAGTAGGCGGAAGGAATTACCTTCACAAGCGATCGCATTTTGTGATGACTCTAATAGCTCACTCCAACCCGGCAAATCTAGTTGCTCTCCAAGATGCGCTAAGAATCGGCAGTGTTCTTGCAATGCTTCACGGCACTCAGGCAAGTCTGCTTGCTTAAACAACTGCAACATTTCTCGAAGTTCGACCAAGACATCTCGTCTGAAGCTTTCTGGTACCACCTCTATAGGGTCTTGACTGAACGAAGCATTTGCCGCTAGCGGTGCGTGGTGTACGGCAGCGCTAGTATGAACTTCCACTGGCAATAAAGTCTCAGCCGTGGCAAAGGAAGTACTATCCTCAGCTTTCTTGACCAACTGCCCTAGGTAATTATTGAGTTCCTCAAAAACTGGCTCAGCCTCCGCCATGATCGTGTTAGCGGCTTCATCGGTTAGCCCAAATGGTCCTTGGAGTTGCTCGACAAGTGCCTGGAGGGTATCAAATACTTGTAAAAATAAGGATTCTAGTTGATGATCAGCCTTCACAGGTGATTCTTTGAGGACTTTGAAGCAGTCTTCCAAACGATGAGCGGTTTTCTGAATGCTGTTGAATCCCAACATTGCCGCTCCGCCTTTGACAGAATGGGCTGCACGAAAGACCTCGTTTACCATTTCGGTGTCTTCCATGGTGCTTTGCAGATTGAGCAAACCTTGCTCAATCGTATTGAGGTGGTCTTTTGCCTCCTCAATGAAGTAGCCCATTATTCGCTGTTGTTGTTCCGGCTGCATAGCAATGTCCCTCAAAGAGTTTTGAGTAATATCTGGGCATCCGCCCCCCCCTGCCCGTCCTGAGTACTGGAACCTAGAGATTACTCCCAGTACTCATGACTCATCTCTTATCACTTTTTTTTATCTATAGATAGCTCTCAATGTAGCCAATATCTCCAGAATCGACATAGATTTTTATACCGACGAGCTAATTTTTGAGAAGCAATCAAAACTCTTAGGACTCGCGAAAAAATAAGTTATCCGTGTTGAGTCGGGGAAAGGATATAGGGAGAAAGGGAAAGCTTGATGTGGAAGCATTGCCCCTTTAACCTTTTCCCTAGCCCAAAAGTTTGGTTATTTCTGCGCGACTTCTTAGATGTTTCCCCTATTAATTAAGGGTTCTAGCCTTAATTTAAGCTAGAACCCTTAATTTAGGTTTTCCTAGGTATGGAGCTAAGCGGATTCGAACCGCTGACCCCCTCAATGCCATTGAGGTGCTCTACCAACTGAGCTATAACCCCGTGCAGTGCGTTTTTTATGATGCCGTAATAACTAGGTTTCGTCAAGTCTAGGGAAGCGGTTGGCGTTGGTTTCAGTAGAACGAACTTGGGGATTGAGCCATCTGGGTCAGATAGCCAACATAACTACCCATCAGGAAGTAGACGACTAACATGGCAGCGGCTGACATGGCGACTAGAGTGCCAGCTAGCATCAGGGAAAACTGTTGGCTGTCGAAGGCTTCCTGCATCAGGTGCAGCGACCAAGCCACTAAAGCAACATCAAATATTAAAATAGCAATCAACATAAGTTAACGAAATTTAACACTTTGTCCATTCTAGCAGCCGCTCAGATGGCTGAACACAACGCACAGTGTTGTGATACACAACAATATTTAATAGTTTCGGAAAGAATCGCTTAGATGTATTACAGAAGTCGTACAGGGACTTGGTGTTCTGCGAGATAATTTTTGATTTCTGATACAGTGAGTTCTCCGTAATGCAGTAGAGAAGCCAGAAGCGCGGCTTCGGCTTTCCCTGTGGTGAGTGCTTCATGAATATGAGCGCAGTTGCCTGCACCACCGGAAGCAATGACGGGAATTTCCACTTGTTCGGCAATGGTGCGAGTCAGTTCTAAGTCATAGCCTGCCTTAGTTCCATCAGCGTCCATGCTGGTGACAAGTAGTTCTCCCGCACCCCGTTGCTCAACTTCTTTTGCCCAAAGGATGGCATCTATCCCTGTGTTTTCCCGTCCACCTCGGACGTAGACATCCCAGCCAGGATTGCTGGGATCTTTGCGCTGTCTCGCGTCAATGGCTACGACAATACACTGATTGCCAAAGCGATCGCTTGCCTGGTTAATAAAGTCTGGATTGCGTACCGCCGCTGAATTGATGCTGACTTTATCCGCTCCGGCTCTTAACAATAATTTAATACTTTCTAAGGATTGGATACCGCCACCAACTGTTAAAGGGATAAATACTTGTTCTGCCGTGCGGTATACCACATCAAGAATAATGTCCCGGTCTTCATGGGTAGCCGTGATATCTAGAAACACTAGTTCATCAGCCCCTGCCTCGTTATAAGCTTGTGCTAATTCCACTGGATCACCCGCATCTTGCAGATTAACGAAGTTGACACCTTTGACAACTCGTCCAGCTTTCACATCCAGGCAAGGTAAGATTCGTTTAGCTAGCATTGCTCTGTATCCTAAGTCAATGATCGTTAGTCATTGTTAATTAGACAAGATTTTGGGGACTCGAAGACAAAACTCTTTTACTCCCCTGCCCCTACTCTCCACTCCCTATCATGGCGATAACTTCCTTCAGACAACAGTCACAAGAACCCGATCGGCAACCTCAGGCAGGTAAGAAAACCAAGAGTCGCCGTAAAAATTTCAGTAAGGAACAGTCAGAAGAAGACCTTTTGCTAGCCACGGCAATGGCTGACGAAACGGGTAACCAAGAAGAAGGCATCCGACCGCAACGCTTGGCTGACTACATCGGGCAAAAGGAATTAAAAGGTGTCTTGGAAATTGCGATTGAAGCGGCAAAAGCTAGAAATGAGTCAATGGATCACCTGCTTTTGTACGGGCCGCCAGGATTGGGAAAAACAACAATGTCGCTGATTTTGGCGACGGAGATGGGAGTCAACTGCAAAATTACCGCTGCACCCGCTTTGGAACGTCCGCGAGATATTGCGGGAATCTTGACAAATCTGAAACCAGGGGATGTGTTGTTTATCGACGAAATCCATCGGCTGTCGCGAATGACTGAAGAACTTCTGTATCCAGCGATGGAGGACTATCGATTGGATATCACGATTGGTAAGGGGCAGACGGCTCGCATTCGGAGTATTCCACTACCGAACTTTACGTTAGTGGGGGCGACAACTCGTGTGGGTTCGCTGACTTCGCCATTACGCGATCGCTTTGGCTTGATTCAACGACTGCGCTTCTATGAACCCGATGAACTGACTCTGATCGTCCAAAGGACAGCGGAACTTCTTAAAACACCTGTAACACAGGATGGTGCTGAAGAAATTGCTCGTCGTTCCCGTGGAACGCCTCGAATTGCTAACCGATTGCTCAAGCGAGTACGAGACTATGCTCAGGTCAAAAAATATGCACCGATTAACAAAGAAGTAGCCGCAGAAGCACTCGAAGTATTTAATGTAGACCCCAGTGGTTTGGACTGGACAGACCGACTGGTATTGAGTGTAATGATTGAACAATTTAATGGCGGGCCTGTGGGTTTGGAAGCCGTTGCTTCAGCCACTGGAGAAGATGCTCAAACCATTGAGGAAGTCTATGAACCATATCTGTTGCAGATTGGCTACTTGCACCGGACACCTCGTGGTCGTGTAGCTACAGCCGCTGCTCGGAAGCACTTAGGGTATGAGTAGAAACGCTGTATTCTGAAGAATAAGAATTTATAGCGGTTTTCAGTTAGATACCATGAGACGAAAGCTCACAAACGTTTGGATGAAAATCCTTATTCCTTCTGCATAAAAGCCCTCCGCCTTCTGCCTTTTTTCAGATTAGATGAGGTACAGCGGAAGGGGTGTGAAACAAGAGACGGAGCAAGGAAAACAAAAAAGCTGATAGCTGACGGCTTTGGGCTATATAAGCTTAACTCTTGAAGCCTTCAACGAGTGGGTGCAAACTACAAGGATGAGCAGCTTATGACAGTAATCAAGAGCGACTTTTGCGCTTTAGAACAGTTAGAGCAATGGCTGAGCCTTAGCGAGGATGAGCAAGATGCTGTTGTGAGAGATTTAGAAGAGCAGCTTAGGGGAGAATATGTTCATCAATACACCTTGAGCTACACAAATCAACCCTCATTGCGTGTTCCTACCTTTAGACATTTGCCAACAGGGTTAGAGTTTAACTTTATTGTTGGTGGTCAGTTTAATATGGGCTTCTCTTCGCAAGAAGAAGCAGCCTTAAGGCGCTTAGTTAAGGGGAAAGAACTCTGCTTGGATTCTTTCGATTTTATGCGTCCTGTTCATTTAGTTCAGGTACCACCTTTTTTAATCTCCCGGTTTCCCTTGCTCAATAATTTTGCTCAAGAACATCTGGCACTATATTCTGATGATTTCATTTCTGACTTTGCTGAAAAGGAAACTGATATAGTTCCTGCTTCTTTAACAAGAGAGCGAATTGAGGTACTACTGGAGAAATTTGGTTTTCACTTACCCTCAGAAGTTCAGTGGGAATATGCCTATAGGGGTGGAACGACAACGTTATTTTACTGGGGTGATGAGATTCCAAGTGATGAGGTTTTGGAACAGAAGATTTTACTTTATGAGTTTAGTGATTCCGAAAAGTGTAAAGCGGCTGCTAATCCTTTTGGTTTAGTAGGAATGTCAGTTGGTGAGTGGTGTGAAGACTCTTATCGTCCCGACTACACCAAAGCTTCAGAAAATGAATTGCCAGGAGTTCAGGAACCACCGTATGTTGTAAGAGGTGGAGCAGCAATGGCATGGCCTTGGCAGGGCTGTGATGAGTGGATAATGTGTATGTCGGCGATTCGGGAAAAGTCAGAATTTGATTTGCCCTTGGCAGGTCGTTTTGTTAAGTTAATCAACTTGTATTAATAAAATAGTTGATGAATAATAATAGGTGATTTTTTTGATGCCTAAATTTATTTGTTATTTAATTTTCCAAACTCTAAGCTTCCTTAAGTGTCATTTATGATTCGCTGGATTCTGACTTTACTACTTTGTGTATTACTAGTTTTCTCCTCAGATGAGTCTGTATTGGCGCAGAGTCAGATGGCTGACTTGAATGAGTCTCAGATACAGCAACTGAATGAACTTAGGCAAGAAGCGTTTGCGGCGACAGAGAAGGGTAACTTTCCCACCGCTGAAGGCTACTGGACTCAGTTGATTGAGTTATTACCGGACAATTTTGTGGGTTGGAGTAATCGGGGAAATTCAAGGGTAAGTCAGAATAAGTTAGAAGACGCGATCGCAGATTTCAACAAATCTATTAAACTCGCTCCTGATGCCGCTGACCCCTACCTGAATCGTGGCACCGCACTTGAAGCACTGGGTTGTTGGGATGAGGCAATTGCTGATTACAAGCGAGTGCTGGAACTCAATCCTAATGATGCAATGGCGTATAACAACTTAGGAAATGCCAAAGCAGGGCAAGGACGATGGGAAGAAGCGATCGCAGATTACCAGAAAGCCGCTGAATTAGCCCCAAACTTTGCCTTTGCCCGTGCTAACTATGCCCTTGCCCTGTATCAAACGGGTCAGACAGAAGAAGCAATCCGCACCATGCGTAATATTATCCGCAAATACCCTCAATTTCCCGATGTCCGAGCCGCACTAACCGCCGCACTCTGGCAACAGGGACTACAAGGCGAAGCGGAAAGCAATTGGGCAGCGGTTGTTGGTTTGGATGGGCGATATAGAAATATAGATTGGGTGAAGTCAGTTCGCCGTTGGCCTCCGGTGATGGTCGCGGCTTTGGAGAAATTCCTTACCTTGAAATAGAGAAGTTATTTTAGATAGATGCGATCGCAATTGGCTGAATACCATCAGTTGTTTGTACCACACGACCAATGATTTGACTGTGAGGATAATCCTGTGCCTTCAGTGCCGCTAAACAGGAATCCGCTTGTTCAGAAGACACCGTTGCGAGAAGTCCACCAGATGTTTGTGGATCAAATAGGATTGGGTACTTAGGAGAAACACTCACTTCAGATAAATTACTGATGTAAAACGATGCACGGAGGTTTTGCGGCTGAAGCGAACTGGTAATTCCTAGTTGCAACATCTCCAAAGCCCCTTCCAAAACCGGAATTGCCTCTAAATTCAACTCAACCGCAATACCTGACGCTTTTACCATTTCTAGCAGGTGTCCCAATATCCCAAAACCTGTAACATCTGTACAGGCAGTGGCTCCATGTTTCATAAATGCGATCGCTGCTTCCTGATTCGACAGCAACATTGAGTGAACCGCCTCATCAATCCAGCGACCTTTTGCCTGCAAGCGCATATCAGCCGCAAATAAAGTACCAGTCCCTAGCGCTTTGGTAAGAATCAGCACTTGACCAGGCTTCATCCCACCTTTTCGTAGTAGTTTGTCAGGTGCAGCAAGTCCATTGCAGGTAAGTCCAAAGGCTAATTCTGTCCCTTCTGTTGTGTGACCACCAATTAATGGTGCTTGCGCTTTGGACAGTACATTCATTGCCCCTGATAACAGTTGATAGAGCGTTTCCTCAACCTTTTCTTCCATAGCATAAGGAACAGTCACTATAGCTAAGGCGCTTTGAGCTGTGGCACCCATTGCAAAAATATCACTCAAACAGTGATTGGTGCTGATTTGCCCAAAGGTATAGGGGTCATTGATTAAGGAGCGAAAGTAATCAATTGTCTGCACGATTACCTGACCCGTTGGCACTTGCAGCACAGCCGCATCATCCGGTGTCCCCAATCCGATGAGAATATCGTCTCGTTTACCCCAATTCGGGGCTTCCAGTTGCAACCGTTGCAAAACTCGCTCTAGGGTAGTGCTACCTACTTTTGAGCCGCAACCAGCACAACGCATTGTGTTGGTTGTTGGTTGTTTGCCACTAATTACTGACGACTGATTAGTAAGTACTGACATTTCAGGCAAGTCACTGAAGCGGTGCATGAACTTGCGGTCGATATGGTCTTTCCAGCGCCACAGTAACGGAGATTGCCAGCCGAAGCGTCCCCAGGATGCGATCGCACTTCTATCCCCAGTACCAATTAAGCCTAAGTACAACTTCTGTGGCTTATAGGGTTTTAGTGGTTTTCCTAATAAGACTCGTTGCAGATTTTCAAATAGCGGCTTCCCCTGACGCACAGCAAATACTCCCGCTTTAGGACGGGGATGATTCACCATTGTGGCGATGTCACCTGCTGCGAAGATGTCGGGATGAGAAAGCGATCGCAAGGTATCGTTAACTAGAACAAAGCCTTTTGGGTCTGTTTTGAGTCCAGATTCCTGAATCCAATCCGGTGCAGACGCTTGAGTTACCCAGAACGTGTAGTCGCACTCTACGACTAAACCCGATTCACACTGAATTTTTCCATGTAGAACCTCAGATACAGGTTCCTGAAGATGCACCTGTATTCCTCGACTAACCAGAATATCTAGAAGTCGTTGGCGTACCCAAGGGCTATGACTGAGCAACAGTTCAGCGTCACGATGGAATAAATGGATTTGTAGAGGTAGTTGAGTATCTTGGAGGATTTGATGCAGACGGCGTTGCATGGTTAATGCGAGTTCCACACCTCCTGCACCACCACCAACAATACCAAGACAGATGGGTTGTTGAGGATTCTTGGCAACGTCCTCTACTAACTGATTCCACTGACTCAAAAATTGAGGAACTGGTTTGGCGGGAATGGCATATTCGGTAGCTCCTGAAACATCAATATGTGCTGGAGTGCTGCCAATGTTGATAGACAATACATCAAATGCAACGGGTGGGTGATTGGCACAAAGAACTTTTTTGTTTTCTAAGTCAAGTCCAACGGCTCGGTCGATGTAGAGTTGAACTTGGGCGAACTGAGCGAGTCGCCGCAAGTCGATGTGGCATTCGTCAAAATCATAGAAACCAGCAACGTGACCAGGTAGCATCCCTGAATAGGGGGTATGAGAGGCTTCCGTAATCAGCGTTAAACGTACTCCTGGCAAGGGATTCATTGCAAACATTCTTAATGCGATCGCATGAGAATGACCGCCACCAACAAGCACTAAGTCTTTGACAATCGGATGGGTTGTCTGCTGCATTAGGTAAGCCTGTTTGTCTCATTCGTTGCTGAAATTATGGTAACGACCTCAAGAGCAACCTGCTCTTCGGAAGATAGTCGGGTTAAAGATTTCAAGCTAGACTCACTCTGATAATGGCTTATGCAGGGGGCATCTTAGGCTACTTAAGGCACACAACAAAAAAGGAAAATTAGTTTCCCCTAACACCTAACACCTAACACCTATTTCCAAATGATTGACCTTTACACTTTCACGACACCCAACGGGCGTAAGGCTTCCATCATGTTGGAGGAAGTTGAGCTGCCTTACAATGTCCATAAAATTGACATTACTAAAGGTGACCAATTTACGCCAGAATTTGTGGCAATTAATCCTAACAGCAAAATTCCTGCGATCGTTGACCAAGATACTGGCATTACTGTTTTTGAGTCTGGTGCAATCTTGATTTATTTAGCCCGGAAAACTGGCAAACTTTTGCCGACTGAGGAGAAAGCTGAGTTTCAGGTTTTGTCTTGGCTGATGTTGCAGATGGGGAGTGTGGGCCCAATGTTAGGTCAGTTGAACCACTTTAAGAAGTTTGCGCCGGAAAAGATTCCTTATGCAATTGAGCGTTATGAGAAGGAAACTTTACGGATATATGGCGTCTTAGATAAACAACTGGCAGAGCGAGAGTTCTTATGTGGTGACTACTCGATTGCTGATATTGCAACTTATCCTTGGATTGCAATTCATGATATGCAAGGACTCACTCTAGATAATCACCCGAATCTTAAGCGTTGGGTGGAGACATTAGAACAGCGTCCGGCTGTAGAGCGTGGGATGGGGGTACCTGCTTAGGAGGTAATGGTATTGGTTTAAGTTTTTGGAAGAACCCGGAATTGGGGGGGAGACCCCCCAAACCCCCCTTCTGGGGGACGGAGTGCCTCCCCCAGACCCCCTGCACAAGGTGTGATTGGTGGTAATGAGGATAGATGTGGGGGTTCTCATTATTGAGATACATCTGTAGGGGCGCACAGCTATGCGCCCACAGTGTAAAACTTGGATTATGTAAAATGTCCCGATTTTGCCGTCGTCTGTATCGCTTCATTTTCTTCTTATTAGTTGGGTTTGTTCTTTGCTTAACACTTAGTGTTTTGCCAATTGGACAAACTGCTGTAGTGGCTCAGTCAAGTCCTGCCCAGCAATTGGTGCGTAGTGGAATTGAGCAGTATGAGGCGGGTAAATTTAATGAGGCGATCGCACTTTTTTTACAAGCTCTTTCACAACCTCTACCCAATGAGGAACGGGCAGTTGTTTACAATAACCTGGCACTCGCTTATCGACAAGTTGGACAACTAGGAGAAGCAGCGCAGCAATGGGAGCAAGCGATTCAGATTTACCAACGTCAAGATGATGAAGCGTCTCGTCGTCAGTTGCCGAAACTACTAACGGAGCAGGCACAGGCGTTTAATGATTTGGGACAGCACCGACGGGCGATTAAGATTTTGCAGTCGGTGGCAGAACTTGCACAACAATACCAAGACTCAAGAACTCAAGCGGCGGCGTTGGGAGCTTTGGGTAATGCTTATTGGGCTTTGGGTGACTATGAACAGGCATTTGCTGCCCACCAAGAGAGTTTACAAATTGCTCGTCAATTCAACTATCCAGACTACATTACAACGTCTCTAAATTATCTAGGCAATCTCTACATCAGCCGTCATGAGCGGTATCGCTACCAGGCTGATATCGCTGGGCGTATTGAAGGAGATAAAACAGAAGAGAATCGATTGATTCAGTTGGCAGAACAAGATATCGCAGCGGCTGAGTCGGCATTTGAGGAAAGCTTACGTGAGAGTCAAGCCTTAGGAAGTATCGCCCAAGTCAAGGCGTTACTGAATCTCAATCGTTTACTAGAGCAACGAGAATCAACTGATTGGGCAGGGATTGCTAAAAATCGTGAGCAGTCTCTGGCACTTGTTGAAACGTTACCCGATTCACGAGACAAAGCTTATATCTTGATTAATCTGGCTGAGAGTCTTCGGCATCAAGCGTCCGTTGAGCGTGAGAATTGCCTAAATATTGAACAAGAGTGCAGGAGTACAGGGGGACAGGAGAGAAACGTTGCTGCCTTACTCCTAGACAAAGCACTCAACGTTGCTAGAACCATTGGAGATCGACGGGCTGAATCGTTTGCATTGGGTAGCTTAGGGCAGGTTAGTCACTCATTAGGCAAATTGTCAACGGCGACGGAGTTGATTCGACAAGCGCAATTGGCGGCGGAGCAAGTTAATGCAGCCGATAGCCTTTATCGTTGGCAGTGGCAGGCTGGGCGTTTATTGAAGACGGCAGGAAAGACACAAGAAGCGATCGCATCTTATGAAGAAGCGATCACAACTCTCCAAAGCATTCGCACTAACCTGCTTGCCGCGAATACAGACTTACAATTTGACTTTCGCGATTCGGTTGAACCTGTCTATCGAGAGTTAATCCAACTGCGGCTGGAGAGTAAGGCATCAGACTCCAAAAATCTGGAAAAGGTGATTGATACTTTAGACTTGCTCACACTGGCGGAACTACAAAACTTCTTTGGTGACGAGTGCGTACAAGTTGCCCAGGCAGAGGCGAGTGGTGAGGTGGGTTTGCTAGAGGCGAATACAGCGATTATTTACTCGGTGATTCTTGATGACTACACTGAGATGATCTTGCGCTTGCCAAATGGACAGTTAACTAGCCATTCTGTCGCTTACTCGCAAGAGCAAATGCAGCAAGAAATTGACCAGTTGCGTCGATTACTTGAAAAACGCTCTACTAATGAATATTTAAAACCTGCTCAAAAAATCTATGAGGCTTTGATTCGTCCCTTGGAGGCAGAGTTAGCGGCAGCTAGTCCTAAAACACTTGTCTTTATTCAGGATGGGGTGTTGCGACAAGTACCAATGGCAGCGTTGCATGATGGACAGAAGTTTTTGATTGAGAAATATGCGATCGCGACAACTCCCAGTCTGACACTGACGACTCGCACAGCACTGAAGCAAGATTATTCAGATGCCCTAATTCTGGGCTTAACCGTTGAGCGTCCACCTTTTAATGCCTTAATGAATGTCCGTGCTGAGGTTGATGGTGTTCAGGAAATTCTGGGCGGAACCAAGCTTCTCGATCGCGATTTCACTCTGGAAACGCTACAAGAGCAATTGCAAGAAAAAAGTTATCCTGTTGTTCACATCGCTACGCATGGCAAGTTTGGGGTAGATGCCGCAAATACCTTTTTACTAGCGTTTGACTCGCGGATTACGCTTGAGGACATTGATACAGTTTTGCGATCGCAAAGAGTCTCCGGAGGTTCGCGCCGAAGTCAACAACCTGTAGAACTTCTTACGCTAAGTGCCTGTGAAACCGCTGTTGGCGATGATCGAGCGGCTTTGGGAATTGCAGGGGTAGCAATTCGTGCTGGTGTTAAGAGTGCTGTTGCGAGTTTATGGAACATTAATGATGCTGCAACAGTGCCATTAATCGAAGAGTTTTACATCCAGCTAAAACAACCCAATGTTATGAAAGCCGAGGCATTGCAAAAGGCTCAGTTAAAAGCGATCGCTAATTTGGAATACTCTCACCCCGCTGTTTGGTCACCGTTTATCCTAATTGGCAACTGGCAATGATATTCAAGCCAATGGGTAAAATTGAGTTAATAGAGAACAGTGAGTAAATTCTGTGCAGAATTCAGTTGTAGTAGAGCAGTAAGAGCCTTATAGACACAGCAACAACTTCAGGCTAGCTTTACCTACCAGTGTTGTGGAGTGAACATCTTATTGAAGTTTGTATAAAGTAAGATTTACCTTTTGTAACACTTTATACAGAGATTTCAATTTTCTGGTTCCTGCACTTTCGATAGATAGAAATTCCTACAACACAATCCAAACTAGGGGTAAGTGGTAGGGGACGTAAAGTTGGCACAGCAAACGAGGAGTTGGTGCGCTGAGCTAAAGCCGAGAAAAGAGCGAGTTAGTTGCTGTCCAGAAGTCGGTACAGTAGCGCTAGCGCCGCAAAGGTTTGCTTGGCTTGTAAACAAGATAAGAGTCAATCTAGTAAAAGCAAACGAGAAGATTTTTGGCTTCGTCGTTTTACTTTTTTTTGTTTTAAGTTCCGAAGACAATGCATTTGCTCAGTTGACACCTGATAGTACGTTGGGCAACGAAAATTCTATTGTTACTCCTGGTGCCATCATCAATAACCAATCTGCTGAGCGCATCGAGGGTGGGGCATTGAGAGACACAAACCTGTTCCACAGTTTTCTGGAATTCAATCTTGATGATGGTCAGCAAGTTTATTTTGCCAATCCTCCTGGAGTTGAAAACATTCTGACACGGGTAACAGGTGCTAACTCTTCGACTATTCTAGGAACCTTGGGTGTTGAGGGTACTGCTAATCTATTTCTAATTAATCCCAATGGCATTTTATTTGGACCGAATGCCCGTCTTGATGTGAGTGGTTCCTTTTTTGCCAGTACTGCTAGCAGCGTTGTTTTTGCCGATGGCACTCAGTTCAGTACGACAAGTCCTCAAAATCTACCGCTTCTAACAGTCAGTGTTCCTCTAGGACTGCAATTTGGAGCGACACCAGGTTCTCTACAAATACAAGGGTCAAATTTAGCGGTTCTACCAGGAAAAACCTTGGGGCTTGTGGGAGGGAACGTTTTACTCCAAGGTGGCAACGTTACGGCACCTAGCGGACGAGTTGAGCTAGGGAGTGTTGCTGGCACCAGTTTAGTTGACTTGAATCCAACCCCTAATGGCTGGGAACTCGGTTATAGCACTGTGCCGAACTTTCAGGATATCGAGTTATCTCAGGGAGCAACGGTAGATGTCAGTGGGATTCGGGGGGGTGATATCCAAGTGCAGGCGCGAACCTTTCAGCTACGTGAGGAGTCACGCCTAACTGCATTGACGTTAGGTAGGCAAAGGGGAGGAACCGTTACCGTCAACGCCTCAGAATCAGTAGAACTGATAGGAACGGGAACTTATATCGAAGATATCGTCAAGTTCGCGACGGGAACGGTTGACCCAACAAACCTCCGCAACGGTTTGTTTACAGCCAGTTTTGATTCTGGTTCGGCTGGGGATTTGGTGATTAATACACCTTCTTTCGTTGCTCGTAATGGAGCCTTTGTTGCTACTTCTACGTTTGGAACAGGTGAGGGGGGGCATTTAACACTCAACGCTTCCGAGTCTGTTGATCTGAGTGCATCCTCCTTATTGACAGGGACGGGGGCTGGTGTTGGTGGAGATGCTGGAGATTTGACGATTAATACAGGACGGTTGTTGGCTCAAGATAACGCAACTGTAACAACGGCTAGTTTTGGGACGGGTCGAGCCGGAAACTTGACGGTTAATGCTTTGGAGTCAATTGAGTTGGTTGGCAGCGATCCGGTGCAGTTTTCACCAACCACTCGATTTTTCACTGGCTTGTTTAGTAATGCCTTGGCGGCTGGAGATGCTGGAAATGTGGAGGTGACAACGGGAGAATTATTAGTACGGGATGGGGCGGCGATCGCAGCAAGTACTGTCGGTTCAAGTCGGGGTGGAGATATTACTGTGATTGCGTCGGAGTCGGTAACGTTGAGTGGTAGTTCTCCCAATGGTTCGGCTCTCAGTGCTTTAGCGGCTACGGCTGAAGCAGGTTCGACAGGTCAAGGCGGAAACCTCACGGTACAAACTGGAGAATTGATTCTGGAGAATGAGGGAAGACTCAGTGTCCGTAGTCGAGGCACTGGAGATGCAGGCAATCTGAAGGTGATTGCTGACTCGATTAGTCTGGATGAGCAAGCAAGTATTGCTGCTGCGACAACCATAGCAGGAGAAGGCGGCAACGTTAACTTAAAAACGCAGTCTTTACTACTGCGCCGCAACAGCATTGTCTCTGCTGAAGCGGGTGGTAGTGGCAATGGCGGCAACATCACGATTGATACCGATGTTCTAGCCGTCCTAGAAAACAGCCGCATCACTGCCAATGCTCTTCAGGGTGCTGGAGGTAGGATTGAAATCAATACCCAAGGATTATTTGTTGACCCAACTAGTAGAATCACCGCTAGTTCTACCTTAGGAATTAATGGTGTTGTCGATATTGATACCTCCGTTCGTGACGTAGAAGGTTCCCTAGAGCCTCTAGAAGAGGAATTTGTGAGTTCCGATCAAGTGCTGGCTGACAGTTGTTTAGCACGTCGTAGCTTTCAACCTGGAAGCTTTACTGTTACTGGTACGGGTGGGTTACCCTCAACTCCTTATGGAGCAATTAGCGATCGCTATACCGTAACTAATGTTGAGCCAATTTCAGGCAACAGCGCGACTCGTCGCGATCGCATCCAGCAAGCAGAATTTGAACAACAACGTCGAGTTCTTCCCCTCCAAGAGGCACAAGGAATCTTCGTCACAGATGACGGACGCATCATTCTCGGTACGTCCTCACAAGTCGCAACTCTAGCTAAGGTAGAAGATTTAGTCTGCCTTTTTCCAGATTCAGCCAGCCAATCCAGGGAATAAGAGAACGATCAAATTAAACCTATCTAGGTTTAGTATCTCGCTTGTTAGATGGAGATGAGGTTTATCAGGGTGATCTATATGAATGCAACTTACCAAAAAAGGCAGAGGGCAGAGAGTAGAGGGCAAAAGGAAAACATTTGGCAAACGGCAACAGCAAAAGTTTTATTGTTGTCTCTTTACGTTGGTAGCCGATCGTAATATGCGAACCAAGCGGCTGAGGCAGAAAATTTGGCAACGACGACCAGTGTGGCTTGGAGCAACCAGTGTAGCCGCCGTTGTTGTTGCGCTGCGGTTAACTGGGTTGTTGCAATCTTGGGAGTGGGCAGCCCTGGATCAGTTTTTTCGTTGGCGTCCGGCTGAGCCTACCCAAAAGCGGATTTTAATTGTTGCCGTTAACGAGTCAGATATTCGTTATGTCAAGAAGTGGCCAGCAACTGATGCTTTGATTGCACAAATGATCGAGAAGCTCAAAGCCAAAAAGCCGAGAGCAATCGGTTTAGACCTCTATCGAGATTTGCCGACTCCGCCGGGTACCCAAGCTTTGGAGCAGGTTTTTAAGTCCACACCGAATCTAATTGGAATTGAAAAAAAAGTCGCAGATAGTAATAGTGAGGCTGTACCACCGCCGCAGGTTTTGAGCCAACTGGGGCAGGTTGGAGCGAATGATGTTATGCCAGATGCAGATGGTAAACTCCGTCGTGGCTTACTATTCTTGACACCTGAATCTAAGCCAGCTTTACCAAGCTTGGGGCTACAGTTGGCTTTGATTTATTTGCAGGCTAAAGGGATTACTCCAGTCGCCGCCCAAGACGGTTCTATGAAATTGGGTAAGACGGTATTTGTTCCTTTTGAGGCAAATGATGGTGGCTATGTTCGCGCTGATGCAGGTGGTTACCAGTTCTTGTTGAATTTTAAAGGGGCTAACCTATTTGAGAGTGTTTCCTTGAGGGATGTTCTGGAAGACCGAGTTCCTGAATCAAAGATACGCGATCGCATTGTCTTGATTGGTACGATTGCACCTAGCTTGAAAGATTTCTTTTACACTCCTTACAGTCATGGTCTGCTGAGTTCGCCTGAGCAAACGGCTGGTGTTGAAATTCAAGCTCATGTCACTTCGCTCATCTTGAGTGCTGCTCTAGAAGGCCGTCCCTTGCTTCAAACGTGGTCGGAGCCACTGGAAGTTCTATGGATTATCCTTTGGTCTGGTATCGGTGCTTCTTTGAGTTGGGCAGTTCGTTCTGAAGGCAATCAAAATTATTCAATGTTACGAACCGCTGTTGGCATTGTCATTGCGGCTGGGGTGCTTAGCAGTAGTTCGTACCTGTTTTTTATCGGTAACTGGTGGATACCTGTTTTCCCACCGCTATTGGCTTTGGTTGGAGCGGCGACGGTAATCACAGGTTACATTGCCCAAATAGAGCGCCAAGACCGCGTTATGGTGATGAATCTGTTTGGGCGTCACGTTACTCCAACAATTGCCAGAACGATTTGGCGCGATCGCCACCAACTCCTCAAAGAGGGACGTCTCTTGGGGCGTAAGATGACCGCAACGGTACTTTTTGCAGACCTGAAAGACTTTAGTACGATTGCTGAGCAGACTGATCCAGAAACCCTAATGTCTTGGCTCAACCAATATATGGATGCGATGGCAGGACTTGTATTAGCGCATGGGGGCGTTGTGGATAAATTTATCGGGGATGCGATTATGGCGGTTTTTGGGGTGCCGATTCAGCGAACCACACCGGAAGCAATTGCCGAAGATGCGATCGCTGCTGTACGTTGCGCTCAAGATATGGCATCTACCCTTGGGACTCTCAATAAGCAATGGCGCCTTCAAGGACTCCCCACTGCTGCCATGCGAGTTGGGATTGCGACTGGCACTGTTGTCACTGGCAGCCTTGGCAGTTCCAAAAGGCTGGACTACACAACAATTGGAGACAGCGTTAATGTAGCAGCGCGGTTGGAAAGCTACAAGAAGTCAATTGATAGTGGTATTTGTCGCATTTTAATTAATAAGGAAACTCACCAATATATACAGGGGCAATTCACGACAAAGTTTATTGGTAGTGTTCGGTTAAAAGGCCGCCAGCAATTCACAGAAATTTATCAAGTTTTATTATAGTTTTCATTCCGATTTTAAAAGACATCCCCGATATGGAAGGCGATAAGCAGTACAACGTTCTGCTGTTCTCCAACAGAAGAAGAGTTTATTCTCACCCAGGAGTTTAAACCCGTGTCTCATAGCTCAAGTCCTCTTCAGAGGACTGAAAACCTTATATGTCAAGTGTTTTAGTCGGTTTGAACCGACTTGAGCTATTAGCCGGGAACTTGAGTTCCGGGTGGACTTTCCGACTCTTCGCCTTGATTGCAGGAAAAAGCGATCGCCCCCAGCTATTAGCCCAAAGTTTACTTCAGGGCAGGGTAGCTAAATGCGATCGCCCCATATCTATCACTACTACTTTCCCATGAAAAAACCATTTCCACACAGGTCAAAACGATCTGGGTTAAACAGCTATGCATTTCTCAGGAGGAAGACATCATGACATACTTTGAACGCCTCCATCCCTGGTGCATCATCCGTCCCTTCCCAAATATGCGTTCATCAATCGTCGAACGCTTTCGCCGTCGAGTTGATGCCGAGGGAGATGAATGGCACTGACATAAGAGCCTTGAAATAAATTTCACCCCTCAAAGCTGAAGTAAGCTTTAGCTTACTACATCAGCCTTTCAACCCGTTTTAACGGGTTTTAGCTTTTAGCCCGTTCGCGTTCGCGAAGCGTTCTCGAAGAGTAGCGTTCCCGTTCCCCGTAGGGGTTCCCGAAGGGTAGGGTACTTTAGTTCAGGGCTTAAGTCAGTGACATTCACCTTAAGATTGGAATCTCGAAAGATAAAATATAATCCTCCGCTTAGAACAGCCGCAAAAAAGCACCAGACTGAAACAAATGTGACGTTGTAAAATAGCTCAGCTACGCCAAAAGAAACTATCCCCAATGCCCCATAGAGTTTGAGTCGCCTATCACTAGCTATCAAGAAAGGAACACTAGTCACTATAAGATACAAGTATTTATTGAATTCATAAAATGGTATAAACCTTAAATTATAAAGTAAGTTTCCTGAAAAATAGTCTGAGGAAACTCCATGAGTAATGACAGAACCAAAGAGATAAATTCCAGTTGCAATACCAAACATGACTATTGCTAATATTGCACGTCTTTTTGAGGGATTAAGCTCCAATAAATAAACAGATAGAGGACAAAGAACAGGCCATAGTCCTGTTGCAAAGAATAAAAAGCTGTAGGTTAATAGAGAATTAATTGTGTTTAAAGAGGTCTGGTCAATCGTTAACCATACTAGTCCTTCAATAAATTGCTGAATAGCAAATAACAAAGGAAAACTCCCTAGTAGAAGCTCACGTCTTGAGCGAATTTGTGTAAGCGTCGCAATTCCTAAAGCAGATAGTGTGGCTCCTGCTGTAAAACTGGCGGTTGCGGAAAAGCACATAAAACTCTCCTGTTATTTACCCTTGATGTTCTCGCGTCCTCTGACTTAACCAAGCGGCTATATAATCTTTGACTTCTAAGGCAGAAGGAAGCTGCAATACCTCATAGGCGATCGCTTTTGCTTCACTCATCGTCAACCTTGAAATACCGACCTTAACCGCCGGAATCGCTGGGGGGTTCATACTCAACTCATCTACCCCAACCCTACCAAAATCGGTATCGCTAAGGGGGATGAAGCCAATTCACCACAAACCCCTACCCAAATACCAGGTCAAGCTAGGGCTTACGCACAACCTCTAAGGAGTAGGGTGCGTCATGACGCACCCTACTATTACTTTTGGCAGAAGGTAAAACCCTCTGCCTTCTGCCTTTCTTGTTCAAGATGAAGTTTAAGTGCACATCAGCTTATCCACCTGAAGAAGCAGTTTACACAATTGGTTTTCGGCTTTTCAGGTCAAAGCGATACCCATGTGGAAGAATATGAAGATTCACTCCACAAAGTGCCAAGTCTTCATCCTTCAAAATATTGCCCAAGTTGGTATGAGTGATTCCTGACACATCAACCACAGTAACAGCGCCTTCCCCAATCACTTCAAACTCGGTGCCATTTACTGCGATCGCAGTATTCTCGTCAATACCGAATCCCAAGGCAACTGGCTGCTGTGCAACGGCGGAGAGTAGGCGACCTAAACGTCCCCGTTCAGCGAAATGCTGATCGATCACGACTTCTGGTAGGAATCCCATCCCAGGTGCCATGTCCACAATCTCAATCCGAGGATTTGTCTCCGACTCTCCTTCAACAATCATCATGTCAGGCATCATTGCCGCGCCTGCACTCGTGCCTCCGATTACGAGTCCTTCAGACAACCGTTGGTGAAGTGCCTTATGAATCTCGGTATCCTTCAGGATGCTTGTGATTCGCGCTTGGTCTCCACCCGTAAAAAAGACACCAGTCGCTTTTGCGATCGCTTTCAATGCACTTTCATCACTTGCTGCTTCACGAGCTTCTGTGTCAACGACTCGAACATCCTCTGCCCCTAGCCGCTCAAACACATTGATATAATTATCTCCCACTTCTTTGGGTAGTCCTGTCGCCACTGTCATGATGACAATTCGCGCCTCGGTGCCTCCTGCCCGTCGAGCAAACTCCCGAAGAATTATAGATTCCCCTTTTTTATCTTCCGCTCCACCAATAATCACCAACTGCCCACTGTTCTCAGTTAATGGCATTTTGTCTCCGTTTTTCGTTCAATTGATATTAATAAATATGACAAGCTCAGGGAGTTCAAGAAAAAACCATCCCAGTCAATCAAACTAGCTGCTCTTAATAAACAAGCTAGCTGATTAAAGTCTAGGTTTGGGATGGTTTCTATCCGAAGTTCTTACACAATAACGATTGCCGTTTCCTATTAGTTCTAGCCCAAGACGTGTTTTAATATTAACTAAAGTTGTGATTAATGATACAAAAAATTTAACGAGTGTTCGTGCTTATACATTCAAGTAAAGTTCAACCTTTACTTTGGGAAGATATTACTAAATATATAAAACACTATATTACTTAATAGATAGAGCCACTAGGTATAGTAAATTCTCCTTATAAACTCCTGGGAGTTTCTAGACGGCAAAGAAAACAGGGTTTACTCTTTTAGTATCCTACTGCCTTTCTTCACTAACGCTGAGAAACTTCCCAGGCTTCTTCAAATGTTTGCTTTCCTAAACAAACCTATGGCTTAAAAACGGAAAATAGCGGCTACTTGTGCCTCATCCGGTACTTGGTTTGGCTCTACTGCATAGACAGTTCCACCATTCAAAACCGTGTTAACCGCAGCAGCATCCAGTAAATCCTCGTCACCAAGTTCCGCCTCAGAATGCAAATCAACTATGTTGCTGTCGGGATTAAAGATTCCCCACTGCTGGACGCCAACGGCAACAAACAATTGCTCAACTCGACTATAACAAGCAGCGGGAACAATCTCTTTAATGTCAGTAGAGGTTAGCCCCGTCCCTTTCAGTTCCTTATAGCGTTCGACAGCTTCTTGTTGCCCCTTTGAAAATAGAGGTTCTACAATCTCCCAGGCTTGTGCTTGTAATTCTTCTGATTTAACATGTTCAGCGTTACCCGTAATACCTTCATCAACTAAATGCTGATAGGTATTTGCTTCTTTGTAAATAGGGAAAAGATACTCTACTCCTGCTAACACTAAAGGAGCACGTTTTCCTCGTAAGTATTTGTGCAATCCCTTATCAATAGAGTGAAAGAATTGCAGAATGCCGTCTTGCTGTTTATCCTGATCGGGGCTTCCCTGCCCATGAAAACTGCCTGCCTGCTGAAAAGAATTGTTGGTTCCCCCTTTTGGGGTACTCATGCGTCGCTGACCATCCTTGGCAGTCGCGTCATACCCTAGGGCTTCATCAAGACTATGGGGTACATCTTTCAGTTCAATTTCTTTGACATTGTCGCGTGTACACCTAAGGAACCTAACCTCCTTTTGACTCAAAGCTAAAACATAATATTGCTCATCACCAATCATCAAAAGAGGTAGTAATGGTTTGAGATGAAAACGGTCAGTAACAACAACTAATTCTTGGAAACTTAGTGGCAAACGATAATAGCGAAATACTCCAGAAGCTAGAAAAACTGCCAGTCCATCACTATGTTCTTCCCCCCAAAAACTCTCATCAGAATCAATTAGTTCTTGGATTGGCTGTAGAAAGTCCGACGCTTCCTTATCGTCTAAACCACTCTCTACTATGCTACTTCTAGCCTCTTGCATCAGATCTTTGAGCCGAATAGAATTCCGTTGATGTTCTGCCGTAGCTCGCTCGATAGGCATATAAATTGATACAAACAATCCTTTAGGTTGTCCTACCAGTTCTTTAATTTCCTCTACAGCCAATAAGCTCATTGAGTTTATCCTCTTCTAATCTTTAATCTTGTACTCAGAAGCAATGTCGTTGGTCAGCGACGCTAGAAGGATGGGTGTAGCTCCTTCTAAAGCGGCTTTGAAGAGTACCAAGCAACATTGATAGGCGTAGAAAGCCTATCCCTACAAATTACCTCTACAACTCAATTGACTCGTCTACCTGTGGAACGAGCCAGAATGAAAATAATTCTGTAATTAGGCATACAAAAAATCTACCCTATTGTTTCGGTAAGCGAATTAATGCCTAAGTGTAGGTATCTTTTCTTACTAATAAAATATTTAACTCATCGGTTTTTGAGAAAAAAGAAAGGTTAAAGAGAAAAACCTTTTACCCTTTAACCTTTTTCCCATAAGCGTATATTGCAAATTGAATGCGTAATCGCTTACCTACACTTAGGTTTATTTATGTCCACCTACTGAACTATGAATTAAGCTCTTCCTGTTGAGCAGTTTTGAGTGCAGGAGGAATTGGCATTCCGATTGCCTCCGTCAATTCTTTAGGTGGTTGCTGGCGAGAAGGCAACGTTGCATCTTTTCCAGTCACGGCGGTGGGGGCAACCAGCTTCATGTTGTGGGTGGTGCTGTAGTAGCGATGTGTCTGCTGAATCTTGCCTCGCTCCTGCATAGATTCATTGGATATCTTCTTTCGCAACTTAACAATTGCATCCATGATTGCTTCTGGTCGGGGAGGGCAGCCCGGAATGTAAACATCTATTGGCAGAATTTTATCCGCCCCTCGAATTGCTGTATAGGAATCGGCGCTGAACATCCCTCCGGTGATCATGCAAGCACCCATTGCAATGACGTACTTTGGCTCAGGCATCTGCTCGTAAAGGCGAAGCGTCGGTTGAGCCATTTTCATGTTCAGAGTCCCTGCCAAAATGATTAAGTCGGCTTGACGCGGACTAGCACGAGGAATTAAGCCAAATCGGTCAAAGTCGAAACGTGAGCCAATCATGGCAGCAAATTCGATAAAGCAGCAAGCTGTACCGTACAACATCGGCCATAAACTGGAGAGTCGCGCCCAATTGTAAAGATCGTCTACTGTCGTCAAAATGACGTTTTCCGAAAGCTGTTGAGTGACTGAATAGGGTCCAGCAGGGGACAATATCTGTTCCTTATCGAAGGATTCATTCTGCATAGGATTTTATGTTCTCGTACACCTGGTGTAGAAAAATTCTGGTTATTGCCCTAGTTGGGTTGGAGGAGTAACTGTTCTTCCTTGTAGAGAAGCAGCGATCGCATTACTAGATGTTGTTGATGGCACTCATTCCTCACAACATAGTCCTGCCAGTTTGCCCGCTCTTCTCTCCGAAGAAATGGACTATCGTTAAGGATGCCTGTAACGCTTAACACAAACAAGTCCCGGAGCAATACCAGGACTTACGCAGAGGTTCTAGATATGGCGTATACTTTGCAAAGTCTTGAGTTTCAGACCGCTACATATAGTACGCTTGCGTAAGTCCTGAACGCCTTAAGGACTTGTAAGCTACTAAACATCCCACATTGGATATTTAGGGGTTACATTAGCTTTCCGTTATTGGCTGCTTGGGTTGCCAACATCGCTAAGGCAACTCCTCCCAACGCTGTCGCTGCGATCGCACCCCACTTTAGCGGTGGATTCTTATCAAACCAGTCAGTGACGCTCGGTATCGTCAACTCGTCAAAATCTCCCTTAATTTTGTTGTAGCCCTCAATAGGCTCGAAGACGTTGTCTGGTGCATCTTCGGACTTCGGTTCATTAGTCCGCTGCCCTTGAAAAGCAATCAAGAGCAGTATCGCATCCACCAGTTCGGGTGAAATCCGCTGTAGCAGATCGAGTACCTTACTGACATCCCCAACTAGAAAGTCACGGGTGGGATGCTCGGCAACATAGAGGATTGCCTCAGCAACAAGGCTAGGTTGATAGTAGGGTGGTATTCCTGTTGGTTTAACACCTAGCTTGGTGCGTACCTTGTTGTAGTAGGGTGTGTTGATTACGGCTGGCTTGATGCTCGTAACACTAATCGGTAGCCCTTCGTGTTTTAGCTCAACCCGCAGTGCTTCCAAAAAGCCTTCAACACCATGCTTGGCAGCAGAGTAGGGACTTTGCAAGGGGAGTCCTCGCCTACCTTCCATTGAGGAAATGTGAATCAGCGCCCCGCGTCCCTCTCGTTTAAGATGAGGCAACGCTGCCATTGCCCCATAGGCTTGCCCATTGAGGTTGACATCAACAACGCGCTTGAACTCTTCCGGTGTAGTTTGGTCGAAGCGGGCAAGGACACCAGTCGCAGCAGCATGAACCCAGGTATCGAGCCGCCCGTATTCCTCAACGGCTTTATCTGCGATCGCTTTTACTTGTTCAAAATCTGTAACATCAGCAGTCACAGCCACAGCCTGCCCACCTTGACTCCGGATTTCCTGCACCAAAGAGTCTAATCCCGACTGACTACGAGCCGCGACAACTAGTTTTGCTCCCCGTGCGGCGAACTGGAGAGCTGTTTCTCGTCCAATCCCGCTGGAAGCCCCAACTATCGTGACAACCTGTTGGTTTATTGGCTTCAGTTGCATTGTGTTCACTAAATCCTTTTGAGAAAAACGACAGTGACGAGGTTTCAGCAAAGTAGTAATTAGCCCTGAACCTATGCCTGCATAGGCTTTCAAGGGCAATTTTGATTGCTTAACAAATCGTTACTCTTATATCCTCAAAAGTAATTGCTCCTGTTTTTTCCAACGTCTATCAATAGAATGGGCTTGATCCCACGAGACACGGGCAGGGTTTTTGTAATATCATCCATTAGAGAGATGACATATTTCTGGCACTGCTAAGACCAGGCAATTTCTTGAACTATGCAAAATGAAACCCTGACCGTCCAATTAGACAAGCGAGTAATCTCTTTGTGGATTGATTCTTTAGATCTTATCCATAGAGAGGCACTGACACCTTGCGAAATCGTACTTGACAACTACAAAGTGAAAAACAGCTTGGGTCTGTTGTTGCAATATCGCACATTGCGAATTGAATGCTTCAGTGAAGCCTTACGGAATGCCTTGATGATTGGGTATCGACAGTATGCGGTTAAAGCCCATGCCTTAGGGTTCGATCTCTGCTTTAGCGTTAATGGTGAATGGTCAGTGGCGTATAACGGCGCTGCGATCGCCCAAAGACCGCCACGTAGTGAAGGGTATTAAAACGCTTCTGGATTTGGTTGTTGAGTCAAAGGGTAAGAATTGTTACATAATCTTGTGTTGAGTGTTGAGTGTGAATCAGTAACAAACTTACCCAGCTTCCACTGCACCCAATGTCTTCAGCGTTAATTTTTGTGCATCTGTAATTCCAGTCACTCCAGTAACGTTACTTCACAAGAGTGAGAACCGCTAGATTAATCCACTTCCCCAATTAGGGTAAAGCCTGCTCAATCTCTGGGATTAGGATGTTGTTTCATTGTCGCAAGCATCGCCTGTCGCAAGGCTTGAGCTTTATCGGGGTGCTGCTGTAGCTGGCGATAAAACTCGATAATCGATGAATAATTTCAACGGAGCTGAACCCTTGATTAGAAAGTCCCCCTCATCTGTAGCAGAGCTAAGAGACAAAGCCTTTGCACAGCGTCGGTTTCGGTTGTCGTTCCTATATTCAGTACCGATTGGAGCGTTAGGTGGACTAATTGGCTTAGGAGGTGCGGAGTTTCGTCTGCCCGTTCTGGCTGGCACTTTGGGCTATCAGGTGCGTCAAGCTGTACCACTCAACCTGGCAGTGAGCTTAATTACCATTGTCGCATCGCTGGTAATCCGGGCTAAGACACTGTCCTTTGGTGCCGTTATAGCGTTGTTGCCAGTATTACTGTCTTTGATTGCCGGAGCGATCGTCACGGCATTTTTTGGCGCATTAATGGCAGGACGGCTTTCTAACGAACAGCTTGAGAGAGCCATCCTGGTGCTGCTGGTGCTGATTGGCGTTGCCTTAATTATTGAGAGCTTTCTGCCTCAAACTATCCCCGCCCTCTTACCCTCTGCTCTAATCTGGCACATTCCAGCAGGCATTCTGTTCGGGCTGGCTATCGGATTAGTAAGCAGTCTGCTGGGGGTTGCAGGCGGTGAGGTGATTATTCCAACACTTGTTTTCGCCTTTGGTGCAGATATTAAGACGGCGGGAACAGCCAGCCTGCTGGTGAGTTTACCAACAGTGTTTGTTGGGTTAGTGAAGTATGCTAGTCGGGGAGCGTTTAGCGATCGCTCTTCCTTGAAAAACACAGTTGTTCCGATGGGCGTGGGTTCTGTCATTGGCGCTTTTTCAGGGGGCTTGCTAGTCGGGCTTATTCCGGCATCCCTGCTGAAATTTATGCTTGGGATTATCTTGAATATCTCTGCGTTTCGAGTCTTTCACAAACAGCATTGACTGAAGCATAGCTGTCGCCATAAAGGTTAGGACTTTCTTTAAAGGCTGAAACGACCGCGTACTAGTAATAATTCTTCTGCCTTCTGCCTTCTTCCAAGCTTAATCCCTAAATGTCAGATAAATTGCCCAAATTGCCATAGCTCTCAGGTAGTGACTGGCGCGGAAGGTACCTGTAGCGGTGATTGCCTCCGGGGTGCGAAATTGCAATCCATTCTCATAAACAGTGCGTACTACTGCCTCCGTTAGTCGCAAGGCTTCCTCTTTCATTTCTAGTTGCATCAGGAAAGCTGCCAGCCCAAAGTTGATGCCCGTCCAGACTTCCAGGGGATGGGTAGAATTGGGATTTTCTGGTGAACCATCGGGTCTAACCCCGTTGGCTGCACCGATCTGAGCATCCTGGAATTTCAAAAAACAGGACTCATACACGCTCTTGAGAGCTGACTGGGCACACTCGATTGGCACAATATCAGGTAATCCCAGTAAACGGGCATAGAACTGACCACAGAGTTGGTCGGCCATAACGATATCTGAGCCACTTTCACTATCCAGCCGATAATATTGACCATTCCATAGCTTTTCTTGATAAAGGGGTCGAGCTTGTTTTAGCCAGTGGCGATACAAGTCGATTGTTTCTTGGATGGATTCTGGTAATGGTGCTTCTACGAGTTGGGATATAGGTGGGTAGTTATTGAGGAGGATTTCACCAATTGCGATCGCAGCTTCTAGTGCTGCCAACCATAACCCGCCGCAATAGGCACTTATCCCTTTAAGCTGCCAGTCGTCAAACGTCTGATCCGGTGCGCCAGAGTTTTCGGGAATCCCATCTTCATCTTTATCAAAAGCCTTGAGATAAGAAAGCGTTTTTACAATCGCTGACCAGCATTCCCACAAAAACTCGACATCATTTGCACCTGTGAGGACAAAATCTCGATAGACCTGCAACACAAAGTCACAAGGTAAATCCTTCCACTGATTGCAATCCTGATAGCTGGTGTAATTCGTCTTCTCCCAAGGCTGCTCATTGGGCGCACCAAGGTCGTGAGGTGTTGCGTCAGCGGCTTTGCGGATAGCTGTAGCCTTGTTATAGCCAATAATCCGGGGCGTCTCATCACTGGTTGGGATAGCACGAGCAAATGCTTCCAATACCGCTTTATCCAGTCGCGGCCAGAGCATCATGAGAGCAAAAGAGCCATAAAGCCGTACATCCAGGCTCTCATACCAGCGATAATCGATGCATTCCAAGACACCAAACTGACCCACAGGGTCACGGTCATCCGCTGCACTCCACAGAGTACCACCGCCAGCAAGTAGGTAGAGTTCATTAAAGAGCGCCATCTTGAACCAATTTGGCAAGTCCCCTCGGTTTAAGATCGGCTCCTGCCAAGCCTGAATTTTCTCTTTCCACAGTTCATTGTGCTTGAAGGCAGTACGGGCAACTGACCAAGCATTATTTCCAGTACGACCAAAAAAATCGGTGTAGCGTCGGTAATAGTTGATTCCTGGTGCAAACTCAGTTACTGGGAAATCCCAAGCGAGGATAAAAGGAATTTTTCGCGTTCTACCCGGACGGATTGTAAAACGAATTGCGATCGCAGCAGCAATTTGTTCTCCCGGTGCGGCTGGGGTTTCATCTTGAAAGTCTGCCAAGCTACCATCAGAGGCAAAGGTATTCCAAACCTCAGCACCATCACCCGTAGGATTCCAGCGACTATGATAGAACACCTCTAGGCTGGGATTAGTGACAGTTGCGATACAAAGTTGCCCTTCCCCTTCCTGAATCTCATCATGTAAGCGAACGCGATCGAGGAGACAGCCGACGCGGTAGTGATCGACAATCCACTCATTAAAACTACCCGTACTATCTCCCAGACGGGGCTGGTATTCGTAAACCGGGCTACCATCATCCCGCACCTGCACCTGTGGACTCTTTATCGCATTAGTAAACCAGCCCACCATATTCTGCCAGGTGAGCATGATGCTGAGCGTAATAGGGGCATCTGTAGGGTTATGCGCCGTCCACTCAAAAATCGCGACAGGATAGCTACTTTCCTGATAACATCCCGCCCAAATCGGAGAAAACTGTTCACAAGTCAGTTCGGTTTGAAAGACATTGTTGTAGACAAACCAACTCCGAGGATAAAGCGCATGGTAAGTTCCTGTATGTGTCCGTTGTTTGTCGTCTGTTGTCCGTTGTTTTTCTAAATCACCACTGTCATGAGAAGCCGGATACCATTGCCACGAGTTAAGGGTGCCATCTTCTGGTGATTCTGTACATAGAGCATAAGCTTGTGCAGGTGAAGACTCTTGCTGTTCAAAGACACTAAACTGACAAGCTGGGAGACTTTTAAACGTATGCTCTCCACCATCAAGGTGCCACAAGTTGAAGTCCCCTCGCGGAGAACGACCAATGCAACCTGCGCCAAAACCCCCTAGCGGCATTCCATGCCAGGGACCATCATCGAGATTACTAGCGTAGCGGACGGTGTAGGGCTTCTCCCAGCCAAGTCCAAGGGGACGATTCCAACTACAATCAGGGATTTTTGGGTGCGACGGAGGATTGATCATGCCCTGATTTTACGGCGTTAAGATGGGTTGAATTACGACGAGTCTGAAAATCTAGTCATATTTTTTGCACTCACCTACCAACTACGTTTGCGATAGAGCGATCGCTTCTATCCCACCAAATTACCACCCGCTCGACTTAACGTCGGTGCTGGATTCCTTGCCTCGTAAACATTCACCTTAGTATTGAGTTCCCGAATGCGACGGGAAAGCAGACGAATAATATTTATGGCAATCCCTGGTGTTTCATCAATCGCATCATACAGTTGCAGTTGGGTTAGCATCAGACATTCGCAGTTTTCCAGAGTTGTTACTGACGCTGAACGGGGTTCAGAATCAAACAACGACATCTCTCCAACAACATCTCCTTGCTTCAGCTTCGCCAAATCGCGATCGCCAATGTGAACCCGTACCAAACCCGAAACCACAATATAAAGCGATCGCCCTTCCTGCCCCTCCGTAAAAATCGTGTGTTCCGCTGGAAACGATAGTTCATCCATCACGGAAGCCAGTCGCACCAAAAAGTCATCCCGTAATTCTTGGAAAATCGGGACAGCCCTGACAAATAATAGACGCTCAACGCTACTTAACATCGGTTAGCGGTTAGCTAATAGCTATTTACGCTTGAGTTATCGTGGAAACCTCAAGTTTACCGTACTGTCTTAAAACCAGATAAAACCATCCTCGATCTACATAGGCAATTTATTAATTTTCCTTAGACCTACTTACAGCTACCCAGTTGTTTTTCTCCTAAAAAAGGCTCTGAGGCATAAAACAGATTGTTTCTGGCGTTAACTGACTTGAGCAACTACTGTTCGATGACGAGGGGTATTGCAAACTATTGTTGGTGGCTGGAAACCTGCTTCTACGAGTTCTTTTTCCAGATCTAAGGCAAAATACTCATCCAGATAAGGCTCTGTACTTTTGAGCAATGTCAAGATGTAGGGTGGCATCTTAGCATAGATTTCTGATTGAGGATTCATGTCCATTAGTGCTAGATGACCACCTGGACGTAGCAAACGCCGTGCCTCATGAAAGATTTGTCGGGTAGCGACTTGAGGCAGTTCGTGGAACATCAAACAAGCCGAAACTAAATCAAAAGAAGCATCGGGTAACCCCGTAGATTCAGCAGCAGCGTGTACCCAGTGGATTGGATTTTGGCTTTTAGCCGCCGTCTCAGCCTGATTTTGAGCGTGTTGGGAGCGATAGTTGGCAACGGCTAAAAAGTAGGGTGACAAGTCCACACCAGTAATTTTTGCTTGAGGATAAGCCTCCTGAAGCGCGAGTGTACTCATCCCCACACTGCAACCCAAATCTACAATATCTTGCACAGCAACATTGAGTTGACCTTTTAGGACATCATGGTAACTCTGGCGGAGTTTAGGGTCACCTTCAGCATCAGCACCCGGCCAAATTTTCGCATGCACAGCGTAGGCAGCCACTTCTACTTCTAATGCCGCATCCCAGCTAAGATTGCCATTGTCGTAAGCGTGGAACGATCGCAAATAGTAATCTGGATAGGAAAGCTCGGTGTTTTGTACCTGGATTAACTGAGTCTCCCAGTCAAGTAAGCGCAATTCCTGCACCCGTTTTGTCCAAGGTACGCCAATTTGTTCTGCCCGTTTAATCATCATGCTGCGGGCTTGGTGCTTGGCTAAGGCAGCCAAGGGCTTGATCGAGAGCAATCCATTGACAAGCCGAGAGGCTAATCTAGGAGCAGTATTTACAGCAGTCGTCATAAAAAGCGTTTTCTCACAGACTCTTGATTTAACATTTCGCGGAAGTCCCTACTTCTAGCCCCCGGCACACGGGAGGTTGGAAGCAAACTACCTTGTTGAAACGACAGAAACTAGCCGTTCAACGAAGTAACGGCGAGTAGTTCATCCAGCTTTATTGTCGCAGAAGGGGGAACTAGGGAAGTAGAGGAGAATCTATTACTGGCATCTGGAAGAGAGATTTTCCCGTCGTTATTAGGATAAAGCTACTAAAAAGACTTGCTTTAACAGACGCGCTAATCTGAAAGAATCATGCCTCGGTCTTAGGAGAGATTTCTACCCTACTCCTAACTCCTGATTGCTTCTCCTTAGTTTTAGTTTTACAGGTTCACGAATGTCACAGTCTTATTTTGATTCTGAAAGTAACGGTCATAAGTCTTTTGAGTTACCTGGCGCTAGACCCCACTACAACCCCGATCGCCCAGGACAAGTTGAGCATATATTCTTAGATTTGACGCTTGACATTCCCCAGCAAAGTTTTCACGGCACCTGCACGATTACCGTTGCACCAGTACGCAGTGGCATCAATCAGCTAGTACTCGATGCCGTTGATTTAAATATTGAATCCGTACAGGTTGACGAAACGCCCCAACCGTTTGACTATGACGGTGAACAACTGCACGTTCAGCTACTTCAAGCAACAGAAGCGGACAAAAAAATCAAGATTGCGATCGCCTATGGTGTAGAAAAACCCCAGCGTGGTCTTTACTTCATCGTTCCCAATCAGCATTACCCCAACAAACCCACCCAAGTCTGGACACAGGGCGAAGATGAAGACTCTCGCTTCTGGTTTCCTTGCTTTGACTACCCTGGTCAGTTGGCAACCTCGGAAATCCGTGTCAAAGTACCAAAGCCATTAATCGCAATTTCCAACGGCGAACTCATCGCCACAGAAGAAGACGGCGACAACAAGATTTACCACTGGTTACAACAGCAAGTCCATCCCACCTACTTAATGACTTTAGCTGTAGGAGACTTTGCTGAAATTCGGGATGAGTGGCAGGGCAAACCTGTCACCTACTACGTTGAAAAGGGTTACGAGGAAGATGGCCGCCGCAGCATGGGCAAAACGCCTCGAATGATTGAGTTTCTCAGTGAGAAGTTTTGCTACCCCTACCCTTTTCCCAAGTATGCTCAAGTTTGCGTTGATGATTTCATCTTTGGAGGTATGGAGAATACCTCCACAACCCTGCTAACTGACCGTTGCTTGCTGGATGAACGAGCTGCCCTCGATAATGATCGTACTGAAAGCTTAGTGGTTCATGAGCTTGCCCACCAATGGTTTGGTGATTTAGTAGTAATCAAGCATTGGTCTCATGCCTGGATTAAGGAGGGCTTAGCTTCGTATTCCGAGGTATTTTGGACAGAACATGAATATGGAAAAGATGATGCAGCTTACTATCTGTTAGGGGAAGCACGTAGCTACTTTACAGAAGATAGTTCTCGCTATCGCCGCCCGATTGTTACCCACATCTACCGAGAAGCAATCGAACTGTATGATCGACACCTTTATGAAAAAGGTGCTTGTGTCTACCATATGATTCGGGCAGAGTTAGGTGATGAGTTGTTCTGGAAGGCGATTCAAACCTTTGTTCAAGACAATGCCCATAACACA
Organism: Symplocastrum torsivum; assembly: GCF_059505465.1. NCBI lineage: Bacteria > Bacillati > Cyanobacteriota > Cyanophyceae > Oscillatoriales > Microcoleaceae > Symplocastrum > Symplocastrum torsivum. The sequence goes on from NZ_JCACKQ010000001.1 coordinate 57,762, forward strand.
GTAGAAACAGTTGACTTGTTACGGGCAATTGAAAAAGCAACAGGTCGTAATCTCCTATTTCTCTTTGACCAATATGTTTTCCGAGGTGGTCATCCAGATTACAAAGTTGCCTATTCCTGGGATGCCGATAGTCAATTAGCGAAAGTCACAGTTACCCAAACTCAAGCCAAAGAAGGCAAGAACGGCAGTGGTAGTGAGTTATTTGACCTGAAGATTCCTATCGCCTTTGGCTTTGCTGAAAATGACAACCAACAACCAACTCCTACTTTTAAAACATTCAGTGTAAGGGTTCATGAACGGGAACAGAGTTTCTACTTCCCCTTAGAGAAAAAACCCCAGTTCATCAGCTTTGATTTTGAGAACAACTACCTGAAAACAGTTTCCCTAGAGTACCCAACCCCAGAACTAAAAGCCCAGCTACAATTTGACCCCGATCCAATCTCTCGCATCTATGCAGCAAAGGCATTGGCGAAGAAAGGCGGATTGGAAGCGGTAAAAGCCCTATCAGAGGCTTTGAAGGCTGATGCTTTCTGGGGTGTCCGGGTGGAAGTCGCGAAACAACTGGCGCAGGTGAAACTTGATCAGACAACGGATGCTTTGATTGCTGGGTTGAAGGATGAAGACAGCCGTGTACGTCGGTCAGTGGTGGAAGCCTTGAGTAAAATCAAGACAGCCCAAAGCTACGAGGCACTAAAACAGTTAGTAGAAAACGGGGATGCTAGTTACTACGTGGAAGCATCAGCCGCTAGTGCCCTTGGCAGAATGGTGTCAGCGAACCTCAAGGATAAGGAGGATGAAGTTCTCCAGCTATTAACTCGTGTACTCCGAGAGAGGGCTGGCTGGAATGAAGTGGTGCGTGGCGGGGCGATTAGTGGCTTGAGTCAGATGAAGTCATCTCCTGTGGCGCTAGAAGTGATTCTGGAATACACTACTCCCGGTGTCTCCCAACCGCTACGTCTAGCAGCAATTCGCGCATTGGGAACAATTTCAACAGGTCAAACGCCCAGCAATACCGAGTGGATTCTGGAGCAACTTGAAGAACTCGCCGCCGAAACATTTTTCCTGACGCAAGTGTCAGTTGTTTCAGCGCTGGGGCAGATGGAGACGGTGAAGGCAATTGGGGTTTTGCGATCGCTTGCTGAACAAACTCCTGATGGACGAGTCCGCCGCATTGCTGAGGAAGCGATTCAGAAGGTGCAGAAGAACGTTGGGTCAGACCAAGCGGTTAAGCAGTTGCGGGAAGAACTCGACCTGCTGAAACAAGAGAACCAGGAACTCAAAAGCCGCATGGAGAATCTGGAAGCGAAGGCTAAGTAACTGTAGCTAAGGATAAAGCGATCAGCGGTCAGCCTTCAGCGTTTAGCTTGGACTAGCGTTTTTATTTTTGGGCTACCTAACAAGCGTCAGACTTTTAGCTAGATTGCATCTAGCTGATAGCTGACCGCTGATGGCTTACCAAGGTTAAAAATCAAGAAAGTTTGTAGTTTTATATACTATATTTAATAAAAAGATAAAAAATAAAATTTATAGTTTGAGAGGCAACTATTCAGCGTGAGTCAGCATCAACTGGTTTCTCCTGAGCCGCAGCTAAGCCAACAGCAGAGGCGTTATGACGCCAAGGCGATCGCACGGTATTATCGCTATCGACCGTGGGCAGCTATTTGGCGAGCTGTCACGATTATTTGGTTCTTCTCTCGATTCGTTCTCAGTTTGAAGTTTGACGAATGGTTCGATCAGGCTGAACGGAACAAGTTCAAACGAGCTTCCCAACTGCGGGAGATGCTGACGCGCTTGGGACCCACCTTTATTAAGGTAGGACAAGCCCTCTCGACTCGCCCTGACTTAGTTCGGAAAGATTTTCTAGACGAACTGATTAAATTACAAGACCAGCTACCACCGTATGATAATGCGATCGCTTTTTCGATCATTGAGGCAGACTTGGGATGCTCGCTCCAAGAAGCCTATAGCAAAATCTCCCCAAATCCAGTAGCGGCTGCTAGCCTTGGTCAAGTCTATCGCGCCTTTCTCCATACAGGTGAAGAAGTTGCCGTCAAAGTGCAACGCCCCAATCTCCTCCCAGTGATTACCCTAGACCTTTACTTAATGCGCTGGGCGGCTGGTTGGCTTTCTCCTTGGTTACCACTGAATTTAGGTCATGACCTGTCCCTCATCGTTGATGAGTTTGGCATCAAGTTATTTGAGGAAATCGACTACATCAACGAAGGGCACAACGCGGAGAAATTTGCCAACAACTTCCGCAATGACCCAACGGTTAAAGTGCCAAGCATTTACTGGCGCTACAGTAGTGTCCGCGTCCTTACATTGGAATGGATTAATGGTTTTAAGCTGAACGATACCAAAAGCATTCGTGAGGCTGGACTGGAGATCGACAAGATCATTGAAACCGGGGTTACAGCGGGTTTGCGTCAGCTTTTGGAGCATGGCTTTTTCCACGCCGACCCCCACCCTGGCAACTTGTTCGCTCTAGCCGATGGTCGCATGGCTTATATCGACTTCGGCATGATGGATCAGCTGGAGCAGTACACCAAAGAAACCATTGCCGGTTCTGTTGTTCACCTGATTAACAAAGACTACCAAGCACTAGCCGCTAATTTTGTCAAGCTCGGTTTTTTAACACCAAACACAGACATTCGACCGATTATTCCAGCATTAGAAACGGTATTGGGAGAAGCGATAGGTGAAAGTGTTAGTAACTTCAACTTCAAGACAATTACTGATAAGTTCTCGGAGTTGATGTATGACTATCCCTTCCGCGTCCCTGCAAAGTTTGCTCTGATTATCCGTTCCTTGGTGACTCAGGAAGGCTTAGCTCTGAGTTTGAATCCCCAATTCAAAATCGTTGAGGTATCGTACCCCTACGTGGCACGGCGTCTCCTCACGGGTGAATCTCCAGAAATGCGACGACATCTCATTGAGGTGTTGTTCAAGGATGGGAAGTTCCAGTGGGAGCGGTTGGAAAATATGATTGCGATCGCACGCTCTGACAAGAAGTTTGATTTGCTACCCACCGCTCAACTCGGTTTGCAGTATCTTCTCTCTGATGAAGGTAAGTTTTTGCGGCATCAGTTGCTCTTAGCGCTCATAGAAGATGATAGGCTGCACACAGAAGAAGTACAACGTCTCTGGAACTTGGTCAAAGATGACTTGAAACCTGGACGTTTGTTCAATGTGGCACTGAGTACTCTAAGTGAACTTTCTACCGAGGGTGTTGCGGCAATCTTACCTCTAGCAACTGCTCTTAAAATCAAGTAAGCTAATGGGCGTTTAAATTTTGTGTTGAATTTAGTCGGTTTTTATTAACTGTTGTTGGTTAACAATCAACAGCCAATAAACAACAGGTGAAGAGTAATCCTGACTTTTTTCGACACTTCACAAAATGCTCTGAGCCAAGTGCTGAGTAATTGCCGTTTGTGAGATTAAATCTGCCTGTGTCTTACTTAAAATCAGGAGTATTTTGTGTATAGCTTTCCCGAACCGCCCTATTTTTTATTAGCTTTTGGTTTATTTGCTAGTCTTACCTGTGGTCTGGCATTTGAAGCTACCCTAAAGCAGAAAGTGCAGGAATGGTCAAAAAACCGCTCCACTCGCACCCTCGCTCAAATGAAGGGGTTTCAGTTGCTTCTACCCTTCGTGGGAATTGCCTTGGGAATTTGTATATTTCTCTCTGCTGGTTTAGAGATTTTTGGTTTCCCTAGCTGGTTATCTTATTCCGTGTCCCTTCCTCTCACCGTACTCATTGCTGTCTTGGTTTGGTTACAACTCAGCAAGCTTTTAACTCAATTAGAGCGAGGTGGCTCAAAAGCATTAGACTTAGATGCATTTGAATAAAGTGTAGTTTTTCTCCTCTCGATAATGAGTGCTGAATACGCAGAAGGTAGGCTGATTAAATCAGCCTCTTCATATTCGTCCTCATTGGCAACGGCTTTTGAATGAACGAGCGGAATTTGATTAGGGTTTTTGGCTATAGTTGTGTGCTTTCTTCTACAAGTGCATAAATTCAAAGCTGCAACCAACTAAATACATCTGCTACAGAAAGTTGCCAATCTCTTAATACCTCAAGAACAGGCAGATATTCAGCATCATATTTGACATCAGGTAACTGATTTGGTTGAAAGACCATTACCGATTCATCTTCAGGTTCAATAAACCAACCTAATTTTGTTCCCTGCTTTAAACAGAAAATAATTTTATCAATTACTCGACTTGGTGATTGGTCTGGGGAAAGTATTTCAATAACCCAGTCTGGGGAAATTTCAAACTTATTGGCAATCCTTCCATTCGTCTTGCGAGGAATAGGCTGCCATTCAAATACTGATACATCAGGAACAATCGAGCGTCCTCCGAACGTACAGCGTAATTCTGGAAAGGCACAAGCTAACTTCTGAGATTTACCAATCTGATTAATAGCAGTCACTAAACTGCCTTGTAAGATGCTATGTTCTCCCTGAGGCATTGGCTTTTGATAGATTTGCCCATCAATATATTCACTAGCGGGTTCAGTTTCTGGTCGTTCCAAAAACTCTGCAAGGGTTAGTTGGGTCGGTGACTGAATGAGGGTCATGATACGCTTCAGTATGTCCTAAGCTTGCAACAATCTTAACGAACGAATCGGTCTCAAGGTCACAAGCAACGCGATCGCATCTTCCAATCACTCTAAGCTAAGGTGGAATGTAAGCTAGTCGGCATTAAACTTGCCTATTAAGGTAATCCCTTGGGTATCTGACAGCTAATAAAAGATAGTTGAGGAGGTTGTGTGATGTCAGCCGAGGCACTTGGTGAGACAAAATCCGAAAGTGCGATCGCCTCAATTTTTGCATAAGTTCCCTCTGTTGTGAGATATAGCTAAACGAGTAAGCTTTACTCCAGTTAGGAAATTGCCAATGCACTACCGTCTCGGAACTCTCAGCCTTGCCGCAACTACCTTACTACTGTTGCTAACATCTCCTCTATTACAAACAGGTTACTTTGAGATTCTCTCAGCACAGGCACAAACTCTTCAAGACCGAGAAGAAGGTGATCGCTTGCTCCAAACAGGCGTTGAGCAATTTAATAAGGGTCACTTGCAAGAAGCATTGGCAATATTTCAGCAAGCCTTAGTCATTTACAGAGAAATCGGCAATCGCCATGAAGAAGGCAAAACTCTATACGATATTGGGAAGACTTATCGCGCTCTAGAGCAGTACCCACAAGCATTAGAACATTATCAGCAGTCTCTAGTCATTGCCAGAGAACTGAGCTTACATACCATAGAAATCAGCATCCTCAATACGATTGGTAAGTTACTCAGAGAGATAGCTAACGAGTACCTGGATCAACAACATCCCAAAGCAGTTGAGTTCTATCGGCAAGCGATCAATATTTTTCGGGCTGCTGCCAATCATGAGGAAGAAGCAGAAACAGTAGTTTTGCTTGCAAAGTTGTATGAGATGTCGAGGCAATACTCTGAGGCAATTGAGGTTTATCAACAGAAGTTGGACATTGATCGTACCCTTCAGAATCGTGAGGAAGAAGCGAGTACTTTCAATAAAATTGCTAATCTTTACAGATTTCTGGGCGAACACTCCAAAGAAATCGAGATTTATCAGCAAATCTTAGCCACTATACGCAGGGCGGACGTTTTGGATTTTAGATCGGGTTATTTCGGCAGAATGGACGAAAGCGACGTACTGATTGCTCTAGGTCGTGCTTACCATCGGCTAGGGCAGTATTCGGAAGAGATGGAGTCCTATGAGCAGGCGTTGACCGTTACTCGTGCTGTGAGTGATCGCGAAAGGATGCTTGCATTGCTGAGAAGGATAGGTGAAATTTATCGACAACAGCAGCAGTACCCAGAAGCTCTTAAGGTGTATCAGCAGGCATTGGCAATTGCACAAGAGATTAGTAGAAAAAGTAGCGATCGCAGACAAGAAATCAAGGCCATCATCAATCCTTATGTAGACCCAGATATTGAAGTTGAAGCTCTAATTGATCTAAGTGTTGTTTATTATTTGCTTGGAGAAGGGCAAGCAGAGAGTGACTATTATCAGCAAGCTTTGGCAGTCTCTCGCAATCTTAGTGGTTCTGAGGGAGAATTTGTCACAACTTATCGTCTAGCCAGCATTTATGATGACAGCTTGAATATCAACCCTAAGGCGATTGAGCTTTATCAGCAAGCGCTGACTCTTGCTCGTACCATTAATACTGGTAGAGCAGAAATTTATCCTTTATTGAAACTAGGCGATCTTTATCTACTTGTTGGTCCTTATCAAAAAGCTGTTGAATCCTATCAGGGAGCGATCGAAATCTATAAGACTGAGGATGTAAGTAGTAATACTAGGAAAAATATAAATATTTTAAGTGAGATAGGGATTGCATATCACCATATGGGACAGTACGCTGAAGCCCTTCAAGCGTATCAACAGGTTCTCAAGGCTCCTAACAACCCGTTCAGCAAAGACTCTAGGAGTGTTACCATGAACAAGCTTGGTACTGTATATCGCGATTTAGGGCAGTACCAACAGGCAATTGACTTGCATCGACAAGCACTAGCAATCGCTCAGCAGCGCTCTAATAGGTGGGATGATGTTGTTGAGGAAGTTGTTGCCCTAGATAATCTGGGAATAACTTATCAAGCGTTAGAACAACACCAAACTGCAATCAAATTCCATCAGCAAGCTCTAGAAATGCTTCGTTGGGATGAAAAGAATCGTAACGAAACAGCGATCACCTTGAACAACTTGGGCAGTGCTTATCAGTCTTTGAAGCAATACCAAAAGGCAATTGAGTCTCATCAGCAAGCACTAGCAATCTTTCAGGAAATTTCCAATCGAGGTGGAGAAGCGAGTGCATTGAATAATTTAGGGGAAGCTCACCTTTCTCAAGGGCAGTATGACAAAGCGATCGCATTCTATCAGCAGTCTCTTACTATTAAACAGAACATTGGTGATCGCGAAGGTGAAGGACGTGTTCTTAGCAATCTTGGTGAACTGCTAGTCAAACAAAACCAGCCAGAATTAGCGATTGTCTTCTACAAGCAAGCGGTGAATGTCAGGGAAAGTATTCGGGATAACCTTCGCCCACTCTCTGAAGAACTTCAGCAGTCCTATGCTCAAACTGTCGCTGATACCTATCGCCAGCTTGCCGAACTCCTCCTTCAACAAGATCGGGTACTGGAAGCTCAAGAAGTCCTCGACTTGCTCAAACTCCAAGAACTTGAAGACTACCTCCGTGATGTGCGTGGCAACGAACAGACTGCTCAAGGACTGGACTTCTGGCAACCGGAACAGCAAATTATCCAACTGTACAAGCAATGGATTGTGCAAAACCCGGATTCGCCGTTTGTTAATTTTGTCAAGAATCCAGATGTGACTGCATTAGTGGGGCAACTGCAACGCACCGCAAGAGGACAGAACCTCAATCCAGAGCAACTATCGCGGCTACAAGACAATCTGCAATTCCTCGATAATGCAGCATTACTCTATCCTCTGATTCTCGAAGACCGAGTGGAATTAGTGCTAGTCACGCCTAGCAGTCTGGTGCGGAAGACTGTAGCCGTGGATCGGGTGAAGTTGAATGAAGCGATCGCAAACTTCCGTTCTGACATCACCTCGCCATCGAGCAATCCCATTGCAAATGCTCAACAGCTCTACCAGTGGCTCATCCAACCTCTTGAAGCGGAACTCGAACAAGCACAAGTCAAAACCATCCTTTATGCTGCTGACAAACAACTGCGTTACATTCCCTTAGCAGCTTTACATGATGGTAAGCAGTGGCTTGCCCAACGCTTTACCGTCAACCACATCACGGCTACCTCATTAACTAATTTTAATGGGAAACGCGATCGCCCCCTGCAAATCCTTGCGGCTGCCTATAGCGATCCACAACTCAATTACCAGTTCCAGATTGGAGAAAACCAGTTTAGTTTTAATGGCTTGGCTTTTGCTGGAGTTGAGGTCGAAACCATTGCTAAGGACATTCCAAACACAACAGCATTCTTCAACAAAGACTTCAACCGTAACAACGTTGAACCACGCCTAGGCGAACATTCCATCATACATCTGGCAACTCATGCTGAGTTCGTCTCCGGGTTACCGCAAGAGTCGTTCATCCTGTTTGGCAGTGGGGAACGGGTGACGCTGCCAGAAATTGATGAGTGGAAGTTGCCGGGTGTAGATTTGGTTGTCTTGAGTGCCTGTCGCACGGCAGCGAGTGGGGAATTAGGAAGCGGAGAGGAAATTTTGGGCTTTGGCTATCAGATACAGCGTACAGGAGCAGAAGCAGCAATTGCCTCGTTGTGGTATGTCAGTGATGGCGGAACTCAAGGCTTGATGAATGCCTTCTATGGGGCGTTGCAGACAGGCAAAATGACAAAAGCTTCAGCTTTACGGCAAGCCCAAATTGCCCTGATCACAGGTGAATATAAAGCTTTAGGCGAAGGTCGGGGGCTGGGAGTAATCGGACAAACGGAGGCTAGTTTGCCTTCTGCTGTCAGTAATCGCCTCAGTCATCCCTACTACTGGGCACCCTTCATTTTGATTGGCAATGGCTTGTAAGCTAATGTGCCTTAAAGTTTCACATTCAAGAATTACTGCTTGCTCTCGTTCATATAGCAGTAGCCACGAATGTTAGGAGATTAACGGGAGAAGAGCGTTCCTTAGCTAGAGGCGATTTGACCCAAAGCTGAGCGCTGAAAGCTGACTGCTGATTGCTATACTTTATTGGTCACACTACCGCTACCCACCAAAAATTAAAAACTGACGAGGTAGCTACCCCGTCAGTCGCTATAACTTTACCACCAGTAACACAGAGCTACCTGGGCAAAGGGATTTATCGCTTTGCCAGCTTCTTCGTCACTTTCCGCAAGCGAACCGATTGAGGTGTTACTTCCACCAATTCATCTGACCCAATATACTCCAACGCACGTTCCAAGCTCATGTCCACTGGTGTTTGCAACTGCACAAGTTCATCACCTGTCGCTGAACGGTGGTTAGTCAACTGCTTGGTTTTGCAGACATTGAGTTCGAGGTCTTGGGCGCGGTTGTGTTCTCCGATAATCATCCCCTTGTACACCTTAGTACTAGGAGTAATAAAGAAGACACCCCGGTCTTCCGCGTTCTTCATCGCGTAGAAGGTCGAAACCCCTTCCTCAAAGGCAATCAAAACACCATTGCGGCGCGTTTCTACATCACCCGAAAGAGGACGATAGTCAAGGAAGCTGTGGTTCATGATGCCTTCCCCACGAGTCAGGCGCATGAATTCACCTCGGAAGCCAATTAAGCCACGCGCCGGAATCACAAACTCCAACTGGGTGCGACCATTGCCACCAACTTGCATATCTTGCATTTCGCCCTTGCGTTGACCTAGCCGTTCGATACAGCCACCGACAGCCACTTCAGGAACATCCAGCACTAGGCATTCAAAAGGTTCACAGGGTTGACCGTTGACTTCCCGGTAGATAACTTGTGGCTGAGAAACCTGAAACTCATAGCCTTGGCGACGCATTGTTTCGATCAAGATACCCAGGTGAAGTTCACCCCGACCCGAAACGAGGAATTTATCGGGAGAGTCGGTTTCTTCAACACGCAAGGCAACGTTGGTTTCCAATTCTCGCATTAAGCGATCGCGTATTTGCCGTGAAGTGACAAAATCACCTTCCTGACCTGCAAACGGCGAATCATTTACAGAGAAGGTCATCTGCAACGTTGGCTCATCGACCTTAATCAACGGCAACGCTTGCGGTTCATTAGGGCACGTAATCGTCTCACCAATGTTGGCATTCGCAAACCCTGCAACAGCAACGATGTTACCTGCTGACGCTTCTTCCATGTCAACGCGCTTTAGCCCATCAAAACCCATCAGTTTCGTGATTTTTGCCTTGACAATAGCACCTGTCTCTGTCACTAGAGCCGCTTGCTGACCGCTTTTGATGGTGCCGTTGTGGATTTTGCCAATTACAATCCGACCCACGTACTCAGAATAGTCAAGGGTCGTCACTTGTAATTGCAGGGACTTAAATGGGTCTCCGACTGGTGGTGGAACATGGCGTAGAATTGCTTCAAACATCGGTTGCATATCAACGCCTTCGGCATCCAAATCTTCTTTTGCATAGCCTTCTAAACCAGAGGCAAACAGATAAGGAAACTCGCACTGGTCATCATCTGCACCGAGTTCCAGGAATAGGTCGAGGACTTTATCAATTGCGCCAAAAGGGTCGGCTTGGGGACGGTCAATTTTGTTGACAACGACAATCGGGCGCAGTCCTTTCTCTAAGGCTTTCTTCAACACGAACCGAGTTTGGGGCATTGGGCCTTCATTCGCATCGACAATCAGGATGCAGCCATCCACCATCCCTAACACTCGCTCGACTTCTCCACCGAAGTCAGCGTGACCGGGCGTGTCAACAATATTAATTAATGTTTCTTTGTAGCGAACAGCAGTATTCTTGGAAAGAATTGTGATTCCCCGCTCCCGCTCCAAATCATTAGAGTCCATAACGCAATCTGGAACGTCTTCCCCTTCGCGGAAGATGCCGGATTGTTTGAGGAGGGCATCAACAAGAGTAGTTTTGCCGTGATCGACGTGGGCGATAATAGCGACGTTGCGAATGGGAAGAGTCATAGAGGCGTCTGGGAATGGATGGCAGAGGTAAAACGCTCCGCTCAAGATTTCTTAATATTCCAATTCTAGCTTACCGTTGAGCGCGTTTGTGCATTGTGATGTTGGACAAAAAGCGATCGCGTTAGCCTTCTCAAAAAATAGCTACAGACCAAAGGCGGGTTGCTTCCTTCTTCTTCAACACTGACTATCCTTTGCCCGGATTAATTCGGGCGCTTACGGGCAGTTAACAGTGAAACTTACCTGCTCCCCACCAGCCAGTCAACAGATGTGGTGAACTTGACTCAATACCTAATTGTTAGAGATTTGCTCCTCAAATCATTAGATTGGTTCAGAATGAAGGGAACCTCTATTGGGGAATGATTTTATGGCAAAGGAAAAGGGCGGTCGAGAAGCTAAGAAGCCCAAAAAAGAATCTGATGGGGCGAAGAAGCAGAAGAAAGACCCGAACAGGCATGATGGAATAGGAGGCAAGGGAAGCTAGAGGCGTGCCACCTTTATTCAACCGAGTGGTCATCTGTAGATAAATAGCTACAATGGGTATACAGGTTCTACTGAGGCGTTGGTGACTGCCAATACTGTTTTTTGATCTATGTCTGTTCTTAAAAGGGAATCTAGCGCTCTTGTGACAGTAGACCGGGCTTGTACCCGGAAACTTCAAACGAGGGTCTAATGGTGCCCACCTGGTTCTCCAGGTCATAAACTGAGGTAAGACGGCGTCATGGGGAATCTGTAAATGTTGAATCCTCCTGTCTTGAAGGCTGGGGGATTTTTACATAGAAATGAGGCTTTTATCTGTAGACCAAAACATTCATCTTTCGATTGCTGAAGCGTTGCTATAAACTTATTGAAAATCACTCAACGATTGAGATAAAAAAAGTTGTTAACTGAGCCGCTGACTGCTTTAAAGTTTCCTGCTGATATCTTCAGACTGAGCAATGGCTTGACCGTAATTCATCAACACGTACCTGCAACCCCCGTGGTGGTAGTGGATGTTTGGGTGCGTGCAGGTGCGACCGCAGAACCTGATGAATGGTCGGGAATGGCTCATTTCTTAGAACACATGATTTTCAAAGGCACTGAACGACTACCAACAGGAGTCTTTGATTGGGTAATTGAAAGTCGCGGCGGAGTCTCAAATGCAGCAACTAGCCACGATTACGCTCACTTTTTTATTACTACAGCGGCTCAGTATTTAGAAGATACCCTGCCTCCCCTGGCCGACTTGCTCTTACACGCTTCAATCCCCGATGAAGAATTTGAGCGGGAGCGGGATGTTGTACTAGAAGAAATTCGTTCCTGTTACGATAATCCCGATTGGATAGGCTTTCAAGCTTTAGGTGAGAGTGTTTACCAGTGCCACCCTTACGGACGTTCAATCCTAGGAACAGAAGAACACTTGCTAGCGCAAACACCTCAGCAGATGCGGCACTTTCATGCGACTCACTACCAGCCGGAAAATATGACAGTGGTTGTTGTTGGTGGGGTTGATCGAGAATCCGCCTTGAATTTAGTAAACCAATCCTTTCAAGACTTTCCTCTCCCTGTTGAATGTCCCAAGTTTGAGGTAGAGGCAGAACCGCCGCTCACAGAAATCCGTCGCCAAGAGCTATATTTACCTAGATTGGAGCAAGCACGTCTATTAATGGCTTGGATTGGGCCTGGAGTAGAGCAATTACGGGATGCTTACGGCTTAGATTTACTCTCGGTGCTGCTAGCGGATGGACGGTCTTCTCGATTGGTGCGCGAGTTACGGGAAGAGCAGCAATTGGTGCAAAATATTAGTAGCAGTTTCTCTCTACAGCGAGATTCAAGTTTATTTACAATCAGCGCGTGCTTAGAGCCACAGTATTTGGAACAAGTAGAAGAATTAATTTGCGATCGCTTATTGCAATTGCAGAATACACCAGTCTCACAAGCAGAACTCAGCCGATGTCAACGTCAGTTGTGTAATGACTATACCTTTTCTACAGAAGCCGCAGGTCAGCTTGCTGGTTTGTATGGGTACTACAACACGATTGCGACTGCAGAAGTAGCCGTCACTTATCCGCATCAAATTCAAAGACTCAAATCGTCAGACTTGATGCACTTAGCGCAGCAATATCTTTCCCCTGGGCACTACGCCGTTACTGTCGTTAAACCAATGGTTGGGGAATAGTGAAGCATTATGCGTTATCAGTAAAGAGTGATCTATTGAAAAATCTTTGAACTCCGGTACTCAAGAGCGTCCCTCGCAGACGTTCTAATTAGTGGCTTCTGGCTCACAACGCCTAGACTTTGCTCAACTGTTGATTTTTAACTCATAACGATTAACAACTCATGCCTCAAAATGTGACCGCTTTGCCACAGCAGATAATCCATCGTACAGTTTTAGATAATGGCATTGTTGTAATTGTTGTCGAAAATTCAGCAGCAGATATTATTGCGAGTCGCCTATTTATTCGAGCGGGTAGTCAGTGGGAGCCAAGGGAAAAAGCAGGACTATCTCATCTACTCTCAACTGTAATTACCAAAGGAACCGCGCAGCTTTCATCCTTGGAAATCGCCGAACGAATTGAGTCAGTGGGGGCAAATCTCAGCGCTGATGCGTCTACCGATTATTTTTTACTATCTCTGAAGACCGTTTCTGCTGATTGGTCTGAGATATTGCAGCTAGCCGGACAGATGTTGCGATCGCCTAGTTTCCCAGAAGCTGAGGTAGAACTAGAAAGGCATCTCACACTTCAGGATATTCGTTCTCAAAAAGAACAACCCTTTAGTATCGCCTTTGAACAGTTGCGGCAGGTCATGTATCAAGACCATCCCTATGCTGTTTCAATTCTAGGCACAGAAGCCACCGCCTCTCGTCTGAATCGTGCTGACTTGGAGTTACATCATCAGACCTATTTCCGACCTGACAACATGGTGATTAGCATCGCTGGTCGTGTAACACCAGAACAGGCAGTCGAACAGGTTAAGCAAGTATTTGGGGATTGGCAATCTCCCGCAACCCCTTTGCCAATTCAACCCTTACCCTCAATTGTGTCCCAACCCAGCCAAGTCGTGACACCGCAAGAAACGCAGCAGTCAATCGTGATGTTGGGTTATCTCGCTTCCCCTGTACAAGATCAAGACTATGCTGCACTGAAACTGCTGAATACTTACCTGGGTAACGGTCTTTCCAGCCGTTTGTTTGTTGAACTACGAGAGAAAAGAGGTTTAGCCTACGATGTCTCAGCCTTTTACCCAACGCGCCAGTCGGCTTCTACATTCGTTGTCTACATGGGTACAGCACCGGAAAATACAGAAACGGCTCTTGTTGGTCTAAGCACTGAGGTAGAACGTCTTTGCTCTACCCCACTAAGTCCTGATGAACTGCAAACTGCGAAAAATAAGCTGCTTGGTCAATACGCTTTAGGTAAGCAAACTAATGCACAGCTTGCCCAAACGTATGGTTGGTACGAGACATTAGGTTTAGGGATTGAGTTTGATACTCGGTTTCAGCAAGATGTTGCTAACGTTACTCCTGAAATGGCTCAAGCTGTTGCTAGACTCTACTTCCTTGAACCGTATGTCTCTGTAGTTGGACCCGCTGAGGCAATCAATAAGCTGATGGCTGATAGCTGACCGTTTAACTGCTATGAAAGGGGATTCATTCCCTTTATCCGGGATTGTGGCGTTGGATGCTGCCCTAGATTTGCTTGATGATGTAGGAACTGAGGGAACTTGTAGCGATCGCCTTAGGGAAACTCTGATGAGTAAAACAAAAGCTGGTATAGAATAGGTCAAACTTCTGCCATCTGATCAGGATGACCGCAGCAAGTGAGAGAATCGTTTTGGAGTGAGGTAGAGGATTGGCGGCAATGGGTAAAAGCCTAGTGCTAGGTATCACTAATGCTAGCTGTGTCGTCCAGGGGGGGGTTTTCTGTTTGCTTGCGCTCAACTTTGGAAAACCAACTGTTGCTGTTGAAATCAATTCAGTTATCCCAATGGTGGCGCAAGCCACACCTGCAACTACTGTCAATCGCCCAACTCTCCAACTCGGTAGTGAAGGGGCGGCTGTGTCTGAACTTCAAGCTGCTCTCAAGCTTTTAGGCTATTACACCGATACCGTTGATGGTGTCTATCGAGAAAGTACGGTAAGCGCTGTTTCTTACTTCCAACAAGCCGCTGGCTTAAATGCCGATGGCATCGCAGGACCAGCGACTTGGAGCCGTTTATTTCCCAGTATCTCTTCAGTACAGCAGACTCCTGCAACATCCTCTTCAACTACGCCAGCCTCTGGGTTTCCAGTTCCCTCATCCCTCCAAACAACAAATACCCGCCCCAGCACGATACCTACAACGGGGCAGGTTAGCCAAGTAGGACAAATCCCAGCACCCATTGCAACGAATGTTACTTTGCCAATTCTCCGGGAGGGTATGCAAGGACCAGCTGTAGTCCAGCTACAACAGCGGTTGAAAGCTCTAGGCTTTTTAGGAGGAACCATCGATGGTGTCTTTGGAACAGCAACTCAATCTGCTGTGATCGCCGCTCAACAGAACTTCCAGCTTGAACCTGATGGAGTTGTGGGTTCTGCGACTTGGAGAGCACTGCTGCGTTAAGGATTTCTCCTCAGGGAGAAGCGGCGACAATAGGTGTTCTAGAATTAGAGATTTCTATAAAAAAAAAGCCCTCTTGAGGCAGTAAAGAGGGCTGGCTTCTACACTCATCCTTAGAGCTTAATGATGTAGTGTGAATAATTTGTGAACTGGGGTATAAATATTTCCTACCGGATTAGATTCAGTCGAGGGACTACTCACACGTAGGGGAACGCTTTAACATAGCAGTCGCCAAGGCGATTAGGCTCTCGCTCTCATACTGAAACCAGGACCCGTCAATATGCATCCCTTCTGCCCTCTGCCTTTTGCTATACAAGCGCGGTAGAGCAATTCTCTAAGTCTCACGGCCTGAAGATAATGTCGCAGACTACAGGATAATAGAAAAATACCCTCCCAAACCTTTTCTTGAGAGAGTATTTACGGCAGTGCCTATACAAATAAAAGCGTATTGACTCAGTGTGAATAATTTGTGAATGGGTGGTGATCGCTTACCACTTCTTCAAAACAAAGCCCAGCAGATCAACAGCTGGGTTTTTTAGTATGCTTTTGACTGATAGCTATTGGCGCTCTTCACACACTTAGTATTGCCAGGAATTTTCACAATTTTCTCTCATGATGGGACAGTATTTTTTCTGGCTCACCCATTTCCCCTTACCTTAATAGTGACGCTAATCAACACGTCCTGATACCAAGCTGCGGTCAAACGTAGTACTTTCTCTTTCTCCCTATCTCCCCATTGCTGGGTCTACTATCTTTGAATGCAACTCGGTATGGGCCAACGCTACCGTTTAGTCTTGCACTGATCTACTTCTATTGGGGGAGGCGCAGCAGCGATTACCTGCTCTACGATAACTCCTAAGCTATACCCAGTACTCGCGACATCTTCAACAAAGCGAATGCGCTTGTAAAGTAGTAGCCCATGTTACAGGGAGTCTTGATACACAAAAAAGCACCCTCTTGGTGACAACTACAGAGGGCGCGTTGAACTTCTAAGCTAATAACAGCATAATACTCACTAAGTTGTGAATAATTTGTGAATTGCCATAACCGCTTCAGGGTAATTTTCATAGGTTACTAGAGCCAGGGAAAAAGAGTGAGTCCTGAAACGAGCAATACCAAGGAAGATGCTTCACTTCGCGATCGCTTTTTAAGCCACAGTTCGCCTCAAGCATAGACTTTAGGCGAGAACTAGTAACATCCGAAAATTGAAGAGATTAAATTAAGGTCTTGAATCAAGGGTAACTTCTTTTAAGACCAGACTCTCTATAAGCTTGTCAATAACTATGAATAAAAGCGTTTTATCTACTTCCTACTTCTCGCTTCTAAGAGAGTCATCAATAACCTCAATCTTTCGGTGTAGGGAAGAATCTTTTTCTAGATAGAGCGGTTCATCTTCTTAAAGCGGATATCTTTAGCTATACAGGACATAAGACTCAAGCTAATTATTAAAGAGGATTGAAAAATCAGTTTACTCACAGATTTAAGCGAAACATCTGCGTCCTGACCTGTATTAGCGTTCCATTGAAACAAGGTCTAATCAGATGAATACCGATAAAAAACAGATGGTTAAAACTACTAATGAGCGTGTAGACAGACTTAATAAACTTGCTTACCGTGATGGTTATTTGCATGGTATGGAACAAGAACATCAAAGTCAGGAAGAAATGCGTGTTGATCAGAGCATCCGCGACAACAATAATGCGGCTAGTGGCTTGCTGCTAGGCATTGCAATTACTGCACTTGCTGGACTGCTAGGCGGAGCTATATTTTTACTGACGCATCAAAATCAACCGTCAACGGTACCCGTAAATATAGCTCCGGCACCTATTACTAGCCAGTCTTAAAGTATTAGAAAAGTAATAGGCGCTAACCAGCAGTCAAGTTTTTTAGCTACTCAATAAGGTCAGCGAAACCCACTTCAATTAGATACTCTAAGCTACTTTGATAAATCCAATAAGTTAGTAATTTAAAGTTCTTCTACTGTTAAAAAAAGTGCATCACCTTTGATTAAATCTTGGTTTCAATGATCAGGAAGTCTCTAACAATTAATCTTCAATAGCTAGTTAATAACTTTTTAGGAATCAAAATGGACAACCTACAAAATCGTACAACCAACAATCCCAGTAGCCATCCCAAAACTGGACAAAATCTCAACACGAACGTTAAAGCGCCTACTCCTGGTGCTGTATCCTCCTATAGAGATGGCTACGTCCGGTCGTGCTTCCGAGCGTAGCCTTGAACAACAACGCCAGGAAGAGCGGGATGAAAAAACAGCGGCGCGTGGTTTAGTAATAGGCATTGCTCTCACCTCTCTGGTAGGTTTGGTTGTTGGTAGCCTGTTCTTTCTAAACCAGCAACAAGATTCACAAACACCTGTACTTGTGCCTGCACCCAGTGCGCCTCAAGAACCGATCCGAGAAACAACCATTATTGAAAGAACTCAAGAAGTTCCGGTTATTAACCAGGAACCACCAGCAGCACCTCAAGAAACCCAGCCTGATATCCAAATAACTATTCCAACTCCTGAACAACAGCAAAGCCCAGCTCAACAAAATACAACGCCTGAAGTCGCACCACCTAGTGCTACACAGCAGAACGCAGCACCTCAAGCTTCACCAACGCTGCCTCAAAACTCGGCTCCCAGTAGCACTTCTACAACGAATCAAGCCTCGCCCACCGAAACCGAAAACCAGATTACCACTGGCACTTCTACAACAACACAACCGAACACGGCAAATCAGGCGTCACCAGAACAAAGTGAAAGCCAGTCTCAATCTGGTACTTCTGGTTCACCTCAATAAAACCGTAAAACACTTGTTAGTAGTAGTGCTAACCAAACGGTGAGACTATGGGATGTCAGCACGGGTGATTTGTAGAGATGCAATGACAATGCATTGCATCCCTTGCAATCGCGTTGGGCAAGAGAGAGAAAAGAAAATTAGGTCGGTTTTTCAGCACGTCTGCCAGTATTGACTAGCACAACTCCTGAGAGAACTATAGCGCCACCAATTAGCGAAATCAGGGTTGGCACCTCAGCCAGCCAAACCCAAGCAATGAAAATCGCTAACACTGGCACCACATAGATTAGTGTTGCAGCACGGGAAGCAGGAATCTGTGCCAGGACATAAGCCCAAGTCGCATAAGCGATCGCACTAGGAAACACTCCTAAGTAGATTACGGCAATCGTTGCATTAATGGGAGCTGTCGGTAAGGCTTGCAGCAAGCTGGGGAGGAAAGGTGTCAAGAATAGTGTTCCTGCCCAAATGCTATAGGTGGTGAGTTGGAGAGGGCTGTACTTTTTGAGATAAGGTTTTTGTAGAATCATCCAACCACTATTAGACACAGCCGAGAGCAGAATAAGCAAAGCCCCAAAGTCCAAGCTAAATCCCTTAGCTTCTCCCCCTGTAATCACTACGGCTCCAGTAAAACTTACAGCAATTCCAATCCACCGCCGAAAACTCAGCCGTTCTCCCAAAAAAGCGATCGCAAGAAGTGCTGTAAATACAGGAGTTGTGTTCACTAGCAAACTTGCTGCACCTGCTGTTACCGTGAGTTGCCCATAGTTCAGTAGTAGGTGATAGGCGGTAATTCCCAAAAATCCAATAATCGCGATCGCACCCAAGTCTTGTTTCTTGGGCAAAGGCATCCGAGTAATTACAGCGTACACAGCAAGCACAACTGAGGCAACCAAGAACCGCATGAGAGCAATTTGTCCCGGCGTATAAGCTGATAAACTGGCGCGAATACCAGCAAACGCTGAAGCCCAGCATACAAGAGTAACAGCGGCTGCAACTAACGTGCGCTTGTCAAGCTGTGTTTTCATTTCTTTTCAATCAAACAGATAGCGGCTTTCTTCAAATCGGGCGGTGAGTTACAAAATTCTTTGATAGGCGCTCATCGCTACAGCGTCACAACCTTTACCCGATTTTTCTCAACCTACAGTTAAATTGGGTTGTTGCTCTTCCTCCCATTGAGTGAGCTATCTAATAAACATCCTTGAGATACAATTTTCTAGAACTGTCTTAGTTCCCTTTGTAAGGGTGTTGTTTTTTTAGATATAAGTTAAATAAATTTTCTATAGTTTCCGGATTGAACCTTGTAAGTTTGTACTACTAGTCAAATCGGGATGCGATGACTACTTTATTGGTAATCTGTATCATTTTTAAAGCTTTAATTAAGATTAAAAAAATACAAGCATATTAAAGCTTGTTTTACCATTAAATATTGTTGAAGGAGAGTGTATGGAACGATCTACAAAAAGCAATAGTAGACTACTCACACGAGTTCTCCAGACGATTCCCTTAGGGACGGCTTTGTTTATTGCGATCGCTTCCCAGCCAGTACAGGCACAACCCATTGTTCCAGAGGCTGATGGGATTGGCACTCTAGTCAACGTCAGCGGCAACCAATTTGACATCACAGGCGGCACCCAATCAGGAGCAAATTTGTTCCACAGCTTTCAGCAGTTTGGTCTTAATTCAGACCAGATTGCGAACTTTATCTCTAATTCAACTATTCAAAATATCCTCAGTCGAGTCGTTGGTGGCAATCCTTCTGTGATTGACGGCTTAATCCAAGTCACAAACGGCAACTCTAATCTATTTTTGATGAATCCTGCTGGGATAGTTTTTGGTCGTGGGGCAAGTCTGAATGTACCAGCCTCCTTTACAGCTACTACTGCGACAGGGATTAGTTTTGGTGATAACTGGTTTAGTGCCCAAGGAACAAATGACTATACCTCACTAGTAGGTAGTCCCACAGGGTTCGCCTTCACAGTTAGTGAGCCAGGGAGTGAATCAGGTTTAATTGTTAATCTTGGAAACCTGAATGTAGAGCAGGGAAACTTAACTTTACTAGGCGGCACTATCCTCAACACAGGAGATCTCTCAACGCCTAATGGTCAAATTACGATAACAGCTGTTCCGAACGAAAACCTCGTGAGGATTACTCAGGAAGGACAAGTGCTGAGTTTGGAGATTGAGCCACTTGGGGCAGGTACTCAACCTAACGACTGGACTTTACCGATTCTCTCTTTACCCGAACTACTAACTGGCAATGAAACAGATGATACTCAAGGAATTGTTGTTAGTGGTAATGACACAGTAATACTATATAGCTCTTCTACCGAGGCACTGACAGTCAATACAGACGGTACGGTAGAAGTAACTAGCTCTAATTTAGAGTCAGATGCCCAAACAGGCACAATTATTGGGTCTAGTACCGAGTTTGTTGGAGAAAACTTGAATCTACAGGCGCAGGGGGATTTAGTACTTGGTAATAGCCAACTTGTTTCAAGCAACAACATAGAGTTGTTGGCACAAGATACAGTGCAAGTCGAGAGTACTCAATCAGAAATCTTTGTAGCTCAAGCTGAGGGAGATTTATTAATACAAGGTAATAATGGCATCGATATTGAGACTTCTGAGCAATGGTTTCAAAGTGGCGGTAACTTAAGCCTGATTAGTGATGGTGTGATTACGGCAAATAGTAACTTTACTACTGGGGGTAATTTTTCTGCTCTCAACTTATCTAGTGTCCCTGCCAACTTTGAGTTCACGGCGGCTGGTTCAATGGGTATTATCAGTTCTCAGGGAGATGTCAGCTTTGGTGATTACGAGGGGGTAGCCCTTAAAGTTGAAGCGCAAGGAAGCCTTACTGGAGGAAATATTACCATTACAGGAGCGAATACTGCCCTGTTTGGTGATGATCCGACTACACCAACAGTGGCGACAGATCCAGATATTCCCATTTTGGCAAGTAGTCCAGCTTTAATTTTGCGAGCAGGTGTTACTGAACTCGACAATCTTCCAAATACGCCTCAGCTAGATGTACCTAATTTGGGAACCGATTTCACATCTACGGGAGAACCGTCATCACCAGGTAGCATCACAGTAGGAAATATCAACACCTCTGGCGATGGAACCTATGGAGGGATTGTATCTATCTCTGCTGTAGGTGATGTTGAATTTCAAGATATTGAGACGAATGGAGGGAATGTAGAAATTACTGGAGCTAGCATCACTGGAGGAAAGATTGATGCATATGCTCTTAATAACAACTCTGTGACTTTGACCTCCACAGAAGGAAATATTGTGGTGGAAACTATTACGGCTGGTCGTACTATTGACATCACAGCCTCTGGTCTTTTCCAAGCGACAGGTGTGTTTGAAAGCTCATTTCTAGGACAACCACAACTTGTAACTCCTACCCAGCTTCAAGACAATCCCGATTTACTACAATTCCTGCTTGACAAGACTGGGCTTCCTGATGAGGCATCTTTATTAGAGGAACTAGATAATAATTCTTTTTTCATATACAGACCAACTCCACTGCCAGTCAGCCTTGAAGTTCGCACTGGAGGTTCAATTACTATTCGACACAACGGTGCATCTGGAAGTGATACAGATCCAATTAGTATTCAAGGTGGAGATGCGCCTTTTTTAGTGGGTCCTAACGTCTTTCTTGGGGACGGTGAACCGTTCGTACCCGCTAGTGATCCGCTTTTCGATACTGATGACTTTATTCCAGATGTACCCTTTGCGCTTGATAGAAATGAAACCTACGAACCACTTAGTCTTCCCGATAATATTAGTGGTACGGCTGGAGCGATCATTACAATCACTGGCAATGCGTCTGTAGTCTTATCTTTTCAAGACCAAGTATTTGGCGTTCTTCCTGATAGTGGTAGTCCTGGTGATGGTGACGGTACTGGCGGCGGTGGTACTGGCGGTGGTGGCAATATTCCAGGTAATGGTGGTGTTGGTGGCGACATGGCTGGCAATATTCCAGGTGATGGTGGTAGTAATCTTACTGATGGAAATACAGGGGGTAACACGGATACCACTGATAATTCTCTCAGTAATGCCAGGAAGGTTGCGACCCAACTATTTGAGCAACAAGATGAGCAATCACAATACAGAGATAGCCAAACCGACGATTTGGTTAGCCATTGCCAGAAACCTGGGGAACAAGCTGGACAACCAACTGATGAAACTGATGAAAGCGATCGCTCTTCTGAGGAAGAAGATTGCGAGAAACAAGAAGTCCTTCAAGAGGATTCTGAGCCAAGATTGCTGCGTATTGAGTTACAACTGCCACCAGAAACTAATACTTCGCCGGATACCTCAACCCTACCAAGACCATCTCCACCGGAATTGCTGACTGATGTAATGTGGGCTACTCCACGGCAGTAGGGAAAGTACACAAGAGGAAACGATAGAAGTATTAGTGCAGGCGGGCAGAAATAAGTCACGAGCTTACAAGTGTTTAAACACCTTACACTTAAGGAACTTTTGACTTCCGTAAAGCGGTACTAGAAGCCCTGAATCATGAAGATGCTGCTTTAATCACTATGCAATCCTACGGAATTAGCTTCACTGCCTCTGTTACCCTCCTAACTATCGCTTTATCATTTTTGATTTGCCCCCCAGTTGTATTTTCATCCTCACTAACATCAGTCCAAACTCAAGAACATCCCCGCCAAGCGCAAGCGGAGCAACTATTTCGCCAAGGTATTGAGCAGTATCAGCAAGGTCAACTAGATGCGGCTGTTGAGTCTTGGCAGCAAGCACTCGCAATCTATCAGCAACTCCAAGACCCTCATCAAGAGGGAATTGTACTACGGTATTTGGGTGCTACTTACTTATTGTTGGGAAAGAATCAAGCGGCAATTGAAGTCCTGGAGAGGTTCTTAAGTGTTGCTCAAGAAATAGGCGATCGCTCTAGTATCGGACAAGCTCTTGGTAATCTTGGTATTGCTTACAAAGCGTTAGGTGAGTATATCAAAGCAATTGAGTCCCATCAGCAAGCTCTCGCTATCATGCGGGAAACTGGGAATCGTCAGGCAGAAGGGGAAGTTTTGGGTAATCTAGGCAATACTTACGAACGCCTAGGTGATTATGAAAAAGCGATCGCATCTTTTCAGCAAAGCTTGACGATAGCAGGAGAACTTAACGACCGCAAAGGAGAAGCGACTGCCTTAGGGAATGTCGGTGCGATTTACGCCAGATTAGGGGATTATGACAAAGCGATTGAGCATTACGAGCAAAGTTTAGCGCTCACGCAGGAGATTAACGATCAACAGAGAGCAGGATATACACTGAACAACTTAGGCTCCGCTTACCATACACAAGGGGATACCAACCAAGCGATTAAAAATTATCAGGAAAGTCTAGCGATCGCAAGAGACGTTAGTGATCGTCAGCTTGAAGGGGATGCATTGAGTAATTTAGGTGCAGTCTATGCAGATTTAGGCGATGTTGCAGCAGCGATTACTTATCAACAACAAAGTTTAGCGATCGCGCAGTCAATCGGTGACCCCCGTGCAGAGGGATTGGCTCTCAATAACCTGGGGCATACTTTGTTCAACTCCGGCAATCTCAAAGAAGCTGAGAAAAAACTACGAGAGGCGGTGAAAGTCCTAGAATCTCTCCGCCCAGGATTGGAGGATGCCGAGAAAATATCTATTTTTGATACTCAATTTCTTACCTACAACCTGCTGCAACAAATCCTTATTGCTCAAGATAAATTTGAAGCCGCCTTAGAGATTTCGGAGCAGGGAAGAGCGCGTGCTTTTGTGGAATTGCTGGCAAAGCGCCTATCTCCAGAAGCGGCTCTAGAATCAGCAAAGTCTAAGCCACCAACTATTGAGCAAATTCAACAAATCGCTAAAACACAACAAGCAACACTGGTTGAATATTCGATTGTTCCTGATGAAGCATTCAAGGTTCAAGGTAAGCTTCGAGGTGAACCATCTGAACTGTTGATTTGGGTCGTTCAGCCAACTGGAAGAGTAACATTTCGTCGAGTTGACCTCAAGTTCTTACGACAATCGCAAAAACAGGCAGCAGATAATGCTCTAACAGCCTTAGATGAACTCGTTAACACTAGCAGAATATTGCAAGGTCCTCGGCTTCGCCGTGGAGAGGCGGCAAGAAAGCAACTGCATCAACTACTAATTGAACCAATTGCTGAGTTTCTCCCGACAAATCCTGAAGCGCGTGTCATTTTCATCCCCCAAGAATCCCTGTTTTTATTACCCTTTGCAGCACTACAAAATGCTTCGGGTCAATACCTAATTGAGAAGCATACAATCTTGACCGCTCCAGCAATTCAGGTACTGGATTTAACACACCAACAACGGCAACGTTTAGAGACACAATACAAGGAACCGCTTCAAGGAAAGGAGGTTTTAGTTGTAGGCAATCCCACAATGCCAACACTCAAGTTTGGGGAAACGGTTGAGCAATTGACACCATTACCAGGTTCTGAAGAGGAAGCCAATGCGATCGCAACTCTACTAAACACAAAAGCTGTAATTGGTGATCAAGCTACCAAAGTTGAGATTGTGCAGCAACTGCCCAAAATGCGACTAGTTCACCTAGCGACACATGGGTTACTTGATGACATTAAGGAATTAGGTGTACCAGGTGCGATCGCGCTGGCTCCCTCAGAGAATGACGATGGCTTCCTCACGGCTGGAGAAATCTTAAACTTAAAGCTCAATGCGGAGTTGGTTGTCCTTAGTGGCTGTCACACGGGACAGGGAAAGATTACAGGTGATGGTGTCCTTGGGCTATCTCGTTCTTTAATTACCTCTGGGGTGCCAAGTGCGATCGTCTCTCTGTGGGCGCTGCCTGATACTGCCACGGCTTTATTAATGACCGAGTTTTATCGTCAGCTTGCCCTCAATACTGATAAAGCTCAAGCGTTGAGAAGCGCGATGCTGACAACGATGAAACAATATCCCCAACCCATCAACTGGGCAGCCTTTACACTAATTGGTGAAGCAAGTGGGAGCGGATGGTAATAGGAAGGGTTGATGTTGCAAGCCGAGGCAATTCTAGAGTTTTGGTTTGGTAAGCCGGATGAGGCGGATTATGGGAAGTCCCGGAAAGTTTGGTTTACCAAAAACCCAGAGTTTGATGATGAAGTGCGATCGCGTTTTCTCAACGTTCACAACCAAGCCGCAGCAGGTAAACTAGACGACTGGAAGGCAACACCTCAAGGCTGTCTCGCGCTGATTATCCTACTCGATCAGTTCCCTCGTAATATGTTTCGTGGTCAACCCCAAGCCTTTGCTACTGACCCACAAGCGCTTGCTTATGCAAGACACATGGTTACTCAAGGCTTTGACAAAGAGCTGCCTAAACTGCAACGTTGGTTTGTCTACCTACCGTTTGAACACAATGAAAATCTTGCAGATCAGCATCGGTGCGTTGAGTTGTGCGAACAACTAGGTGATGAACCTGAAATGCGTGAGGTAATTGATTATGCTTACCGCCACCTGAGAGTAATTGAGCGTTTTGGGCGCTTCCCCCATCGCAACCAGATTCTTGGTCGAGAGACAACTCCAGAAGAAGCCGAATTTCTCAAGCAACCCGGTTCATCGTTTTAAGTTGAGGGACATTTCGGTGAGTTTGCGATAGTCTGGTTTTTTGTCAGTGGTCAGTTGTCCCTTTCCCATTGCCAATAACCAATGACTCATGACGAATCGAGAGAATCTGCGCCAACTACTCCTGCAACTGGATGGTCGTGGTTACAAAGCTTATAAAGATATCAAAGGAAGTTACCAGTTTCCTGATTTCACTCTAATTATTGACCGTGTTCAGGGTGACCCTTTCGCTACTCCCAGTCAAGTACGAGTACAGCTACCGCAGTCGGTTGCGGGTTTTCCTCCTCAGCTATATCAAACCCCATCTCGTGAAGTTGCCTTACGAGATTACCTAACTCGCTCGTTTTACCATACTGCACAGGACATTAGTGGTCGTCGGGATACGGGTAATAGTGGACTAATTGCGATCGCTCATGTCGGACAATCTGTACTTGAGCGTACCACTGCGTTTATTTCGGATGAATTAGTAGAAGTGCGCTTCGTTGTTGGCTTACCAGCGCGTGGGCGAAGTATTGCAGGGCGACAGGCAGCCCAAATGCTGTGCGATGATATTCTCCAAATTGTTGACCAAGCTATCAAGTATCGATCGCTAGATGCAACAGCAATTCTGCATCATGTCGAAACGGTTGAAGATGCAGACTGGTTGCGTCAGCAATTGGATGAGCGAGGATTAGTAGCGTTCATTCCTGATGGTGCAATTTTGCCTCGATGTAGTGGTGTTGATGAACAACCTTTGCTCAATGATGCGGTAGCCTTCCAATCCCCAGAGAGGTTGAGAGTCGATTTCACTTGTCCGAATCGGGGTTTGATTACTGGTATGGGGATTCCTGCGGGTATCACTCTAATCGTTGGCGGTGGCTATCATGGCAAGTCCACTTTACTTAGAGCAATTGAACTCGGAGTCTACAACCATATTCCTAATGATGGTCGAGAACTGGTTGTTACTCAGCTAGCAGCAGTGAAGATTCGTGCTGAAGATGGACGCAGTATCGCGAGTGTCGATATTTCACCGTTTATTAACCAGTTACCCCAAAATCGATCTACTCGTGAATTTTCGACAACAAATGCCAGTGGTAGTACCTCCCAGGCTGCAAATATTATGGAGGCACTAGAAGCTGGGACACAGTTACTGCTGGTAGATGAAGATACGGCAGCAACTAACTTTATGATTCGCGATCGCAGAATGCAGCAGTTGATTGCTAAAGACAAAGAACCGATCACACCGTTCATCGACAAGGTGCGACAACTATATACAGACTACGGTGTTTCGACAATTTTGGTGATGGGTGGGAGTGGCGATTACTTTGATGTCGCGGATACAGTGATTGCGATGGAAAACTTCCAACCTAGTGATGTTACCGAGAAGGCAAAAGCGATCGCTAAAGCTAACAGTACAGAACGCACTCCCGAAGGTGGCGAACAGTTTGGGCAAATTACTCCCCGTGTACCCTTACCAGAGAGTATCGACCCTAGTCGCGGTCAACGGGATGTCAAGTTGAAAGTCCGAGATGTAGACGAAGTGGTATTTGGTACCCAGGAGATTGACTTATCGGCAGTAGAGCAGATTGTGGAAACGGGACAATTAAGAGCGATCGCAGAAGCTATAGTGTATGCTAAGCGGCACTATGTCAATGGGCATAGCACGTTGCCAGAAATTCTTGATCGCGTCATGGTCGATATTGAGCGACAGGGATTAGATATACTAACTCACTTCCCTCAAGGAGACTTGGTACTCTTCCGCCACTTTGAGCTTGCGGCTGCAATCAATCGCTTACGAACTCTGAAAGTGCGGTAAGCTGCCCTTTTAACTTGCAATTAGTTAATTGAATAGGGAATACACTAAATCAATGCGTTCCGATACTCAACTCCTCCCTCACCTCAGCGCTAAACAGGTGCGAGAGAATGGCAAGCAATATTACGTTGATGCCGAGGGTGCAAAGCTTCCGAGCGTTACAACCATTCTTAACGCTACTAAACCGCAAGAGGATAGAGACAGGTTATTCAATTGGCAACAACGAGTTGGAGTAGCTGAAGCTAAGCAAATTTCGGGAGCGGCTTCGCGACGTGGTACAGGAACCCATAAGCAAATTCAACGCTATCTCGAAGGCAAAGATTCTCCTTGTCCTGATGCTATTCAACCCTACTGGCAAAGCATAGAACCGATTTTGCAAGATATCAGCCATGTCAGGTTGATAGAAGGCACCGTTTTCAACTATGACTTGGGCTATGCAGGACGAGTGGACTGTGTGGCTAGCTTTAGGAATATTCCCTGTATCTGTGAGTGGAAAACTGCGGACAAACCTAAAGGTTCAGTAGAGCGTTTGTACGATTATCCCCTGCAAATTGCGGCTTATTGTAGTGCTGTAAATCATTATTACCAAGACTATGATATTAACCTGGAGCATACGATGCTTGCTGTAGCAATTCCAGGACTACCTGCTGAAGTGTTCTGGTTTGAGCCTGAAGTGATGCAGACTTTATTACAGCAATGGGAGGAGCGAGTCGCGGCATTTTGGAAGCGTAGAAGTTGACTAATACCACACAAGTAAAGTGTTATTTGTTGTTTATTATTAGTTATTTTTCTTCTTTACTAAACAACCAACAACAAACAACAAATAACAAACAACCAACAACGAAAACTACCATGTCCAGAGCTAATATCATTCAGCCAGGTCAGTCCTACACTTTTGCTGACTACTTCAAACTAAACTTTGCCCCGCGAGACATCCTGGCATACTTTGA
Source organism: Symplocastrum torsivum (assembly GCF_059505465.1). NCBI lineage: Bacteria > Bacillati > Cyanobacteriota > Cyanophyceae > Oscillatoriales > Microcoleaceae > Symplocastrum > Symplocastrum torsivum. The sequence continues at coordinate 86,091 of NZ_JCACKQ010000001.1, forward strand.
TGCAACCCTTCAAAAACAGCATCTCGACTTTCCCCGGTCTGAACGCCACCTCGATCGCCTTATTGACTTGAAGCAGCGGATTGAAGAGAGCCTACCCCGGCTTACTCTCACCAGTGAAGCAGCTCGCCGGGAATTCTTGATTGCTCCTGTCCTGACAGATGTTCTGCATTATACCCAAGCAACTTTGAATGTTGAGTACCCTGTTGCGGTTAGCAATCAGTTAAAAGGTTCTCTCGATTATTTCTTGCAAACTCAGCAAACTGTAGTGGTTATAGAGGCAAAAAATGAAGACTTAGAGCGCGGATTTGTGCAGTTAGCCGTCGAATTTATTGCTCTGGATCAATGGTTGGATTCAGAGCAAGCTGTTTTGCAAGGGGCTGTTTCTACCGGAACTATCTGGCAGTTTGGGACTTACAACCGACAAACCCGTCAGGTTTCCCAAGACTTAAACCTGTATCGTGTTCCGGCTGATGTCGAAGACTTGCTTCGCATTCTCGTCCATTTACTAGAGTTCTGAGGCTTATGCTTCAATCTGTCATTTAAGATCTAAACAAAATTGAAATTATGCTTCAAACGTCCACTCTTGCGTACCAATTTTGATGACATTTCCAGGAGTCAGCCAGAATTGTTGATTGGGAGCAAGCCGTTGTCCACCAACATAAGTACCATTGGAACTGCTCAAATCCGTTAGTTGGTATCGGACTTTACCCTGTGGGTCAGTAAATTGGCTAATTAAGGCATGGTTGCGCGAACACAGAACATCATCAAGGACGAGAGTGTTGTTGGGTTCGCGTCCAATGGTGAAGGGGTTGGTTGATAGAATGGCGATCGCACCCGATACCCGATGCACCAGACGAGCTTCGGCAACTCCTCCTGTCTCCAGCACCGTCGGGGCAAGCATCGGTCTATCTCGAACTGGCAGACTTGCTTGAACAGGTTGTCCTTCAATCGCAAAAGTTGTCGCTTCTAGAGTGGCACCGAGGGCAGGTTCATGGGCGTTAGGGTCACGACCAGAAATAATGTTTACCTGCTGTACGGGGGGTGAGGGGATTTCTGGACGACCCGCTTGTGCAATCTGCATTTTCAGCACGGCTTCGTGTTCGGCTTCCTGACGGGCACTCAATCCCTCAACCTGACGAATTATTCCACGAGTTTGAGGGAAGCTGATATCGCTCACTCGCACATCTTCTAAGGCAAAGCCTAAGGCGTAGGATACTTCCGAATGGTCGAGTAGGTACTGCCGGACTTGCACTCGTCCATGAGTTGTTAATTGTTCGACACGCATCTGACCAATTGCAACTCCCAGATTATCCTTAACTGCACTTGTCAGAGCGGCAATCGGGTCGGATAACTCCAAGGCAACCCGCTTCGCATCCACGACTTGGTACATCACATTCAGGGAAACATTAACCAAGTACTGGTCGCGGGATAAAAAGTCTCCCTGAGACACAATCTCTAGGTTCCGAACCTTGGTATCTACCAAAACCAGTTGGCATTGTTCCAGGAAGGGCAGGGCAAAGCTGAAATGACGCCCCGGAATTAATGTCCGTACCAGCCGACCATTTTTAACTAATAAACCTGTGACACCTGCCCCAATGAAGTCCATGCTCCAGCCAGCCCAGCGTTCTGGGGTCAGTGTTTGAATCAGAGGGGAAGAATTACCAGACATTGACTATATCCACAGGAGTAATTGGACAAGTGTCTCCCTTTTAACACTAGCAAAGCTTTTCGTTGTTATTGGGCTAATGCGATCGCGTTTACCTTAGCGCTCTTCACAAAATCATTCATTTGATTACAGTCGAATGCGCCCTTAGACAGGGTTTGTTAACAAAAAGCTACAATAATTTGGAAAAGTATACACTTTATTCTACTTAGCTTAGATTTATGCGAAATGCTATTTTCCCGACAAAGGGGCTAATCCACTCACTAATTGACCCCTTTTTAGGAATCTTTATTGCTTCTACACTAATCCTCTTATGGTTAAGCAGTTTGATCGTCCTTCTTTCTATCGATGTTTCTCAGATTCCTCTGATTTGGATAGTACCTGCTGTACTTGGGAGGGCATTTCTCCATACAGGAATATTCATTACGGCACACGACGCGATACATGGGACTATCTTTCCTCAAAATCGCCAAATCAACGATTTTATTGGCTCTCTTGCAGCAAGATTGTATGTGCTGTTGCCTTACAAAACACTTTCAGAAAAGCATAGGTTACATCACCGCTTTCCTTCGAGTGAAAAAGACCCGGATTTTTGTGAACGAGGACAAAACAACCCGTTTTTTTGGTATGTCAAGTTCATGAAAGAGTACTTAGATGGTAAACAAGCTTGGGTTTTACTCATTGGCATGAGCATCATCTTTTACTCACTGCTTTGGGGGCTACATATCCCGATGATTAATCTCATCCTGTTCTGGCTTTTACCGCTTTTCTTGAGTTCTATTCAGTTGTTTTACTTCGGTATTTTCTTACCTCATCGGCGACCTAAAGCTGGTTATACCAATCGTCATTGTGCCAAAAGTAGCTACTATTCTATCTTCTGGTCTTTTGTAACTTGCTATCACTTTGGGTACCACTGGGAACATCATGAATATCCTCATCTTCCCTGGTACAAATTACCATTGGCTGTGAGAAGTTAGATGAATCAATAGAGCGATCGCACCTTACCTAAGAAATGCGATCGCTCTTTCCACTCCTCCAGTAATTTAGATCAGGGTTGCAGTCTCTTCAGGAGGCTGTTTGCTATCAGCAGAAGCATCAGCATTATCAAGCATCGGGTCAAAAATAATACTGTAGTCGCTATTGGGTACCATCCGCTTCAGTAGTCGGAGGTGTTCTTCGGCATCATTACGACGACGCGAACGACCAACCACTAATCGTTGCGAATTCGGGAGATGGCGGATTATACACCAGGGAGACAGTCTGTCTTTGTAGGTCATGTACCCCTCCCTCTTGCTGCAATCTCAGCAAAACTAGTTACAGCGCATGAGAGCGGCTGCGGTCTTGATATCATGGTGTTTGCCTCCAATTTATTTGGGGATAGTTGGTAATCGCCCTTCCGTTTACTAGGCAGCAGGGCGATTACTTTTGGGACATTCTTATTAAATGACTTATATAAGTCATTTGTCAATATATAAATGGGCTTAGTTAGATTGCGGATTCGTGAGTTCGCTGAAGAGAGAGGTTGGACACTAAAGGAAGTTTCTGAGCGCTCAGGGGTTGTTTATAGCACTCTCAGAACCTATGCCCGTTCTCCTGGATTAGCCACAGTTGACGTGACAGCGCTGCAAAAATTGGCTCGCACGTTTGATGTGATGATTGAAGACCTGATTGAAGTGGTGGAAGAGTAGATTCCTATTTATGGAGGGGGGCAAATACTATCGCACCAGAGTGCGCTAGCGAAGCATCCCGCAAGGGTTATCGCTTTCGCTCACATTCGGATTAGTCTTTAGATAATCTCTAAGCCAGTTGCAGCCACGCACGAGTAAATCCTCTAAACCCAAATTCCACCTAATTAGCATTACTGTGGAATCATGACTAGCTGAGGCAAGTGTCTGACCATCAGGACTAAAGCTAACGTCCCAAACCCAATCGCTATGCTTCTGAAAGGTTTGTAGTTCTGTACCATCCAAACGCCACAGTTTCACAGTGCGATCGCGGCTAGCTGAAGCAAGTGTCTGACCATCTGGGCTGAATCTGACACAAAAGACTGAACTGCTATGCCCATAAAAAGTTTGTAGTTCTGTGCCATCTAAACGCCAGAGTTTCACCGTCTGGTCATCACTAGCGGAGGCAATTGTTTGTCCGTCAGGGCTAAAGCTTACACTACAGACCTTATTGGTATGTCCTCGAAAGATTTGTAGTTCTGTGCCGTCCAAACTCCAAAGTTTTACTGTGCGATCGGTGCTAGCTGAGGCAATTATCTGCCCATCGGGGCTGAAGCAGAGACTATAAACCCGATCGCTATGCCCGTGAATGGTTTGTAGTTCTGTGCCATCCAAACTCCAAAGTTTTATTGTATTGTCACTACTCCCTGAGGCAAGCAGTTGACCATCGGGACTAAAGCTGATGCTTCTAACCCAATCACTATGCCCCTGAAACGTTCGCAATTCTGTGCCATCTAAACGCCAGAGTTTCATTGTGCGATCGCGACTACCTGAGGCAAGCAGTTGACCATCGGGACTAAAACTGACACTACCCACTAAATCGCTATGCCCACGAAAGGTTTGCAGTTCTGTGCCATCCAAACACCAGAGTTTTATTGTGCGATCGCTGCTAGCCGAGGCAAGGGTTTGACCATTCGGACTGAAGCTAACGCTACTGACCGGACTACAATGTTTATGAAATATTTGTAATTCTTGACTATTGAGATACCAAAGTTTCACTGTGCGATCGCCGCTAGCTGAGGCAAGCATCTGACCATCGGGACTGAAACTGACGCTATTGACCTTATCACTATGCCCGTGAAAGGTTTGCACTTCTGTACCATCTCCATCCAAACGCCAGAGTTTTACCGTTGTGTCCAGGCTAGCCGAAGCCAGCATCTGCCCATCGGGACTAAAGCTAATCTGATAAACCTTGTCGCCATGTCCTTGAAGGGTTTGCACTTGTGTACCGTCCAAACGCCAAACTTTTATTGTCCGGTTACTACTAGCCGCAGCAAGCCTCTGACCATCTGGGCTAAAGCTGATGTCAAAGAAACGACTTTGCCCGCGCAAGGTTTGCACTGGTGTACCATCCAAACGCCAGAGTTTGATTGTCCGGTCAAAACTAGCCGAGGCAATCATCTGCCCATCTGGACTGAAGCTGACGCTACTGACTGAACCGCTATGCCCGTGAAAGGTTTGCACTTGTGTCCCATCCAAACGCCAGAGTTTTACAGTGGTATCAAGGCTAGCTGAGGCAAGCATCTGACCATCTGGACTGAAGCTGACAGTAAAAACCTTGTCACTATGCCCGTAAAAGGTTTGCACTTCTGTACCATCCAATGCCCAAAGCTTCACTGTGCAATCATCACCCGCTGAAGCAAGCATCTGACCATCTGGACTGAAGTTGACAGTAAAAACCTTGTCGTTATGCCCGTGAAAGGTTTGCAGTTCTGTGCCATCCAATGCCCAAAGCTTCACTGTGCGGTCACTGCTAGCCGAAGCAAGCATCTGACCATTTGGACTGAAGCAGACACTTTTTAAAGCTTCCCTATGTCCATGAAAGCGATTACGCTCTCTCACAGAGTAGACTGTCTGCCGCAGCCTATCTACTGTCCTAATCTTGAGATCAGCTAGCGCTTCCATGGCTTCTAATTTTTTAACTGCCTTAATACCAGCGACTAATGCTCCCAAGTGATCATGGGATAGAAGCAAAGCTTGCGATAGTGAACTTAACGCTTCAATCTCCGCAATTTCTGCCCGCTTGCGTTCCTGCTGTTCTAAGCGCAGTACCTCTTCTTTCTCCCGCAGTGCTTGTCTCAGTTGTGCTTCTGTTAGCTTCTGTTTCTCTTTCGCTTCTACCAGTTCTTCTAGCAAGTCAGGTGCTTGTTGTTGGCGAATAAAGGCAACCAGATAGTCATGAACAAGTTGATAACGGTTAGCTGGAGATTCTGGCACCAAAAATACTAGTCCAGAACCGACTAATATCTCTAGGACTAAATCTAATTGCTTTGTCTCTGACTCAAAGCCCAATACTTCTAAATCTGCTATCAACTCAGCGCGAGTTTTGAGAGGGCGAGTCCCATTTTCATTGGTTAGTAAGTACAAAACTAGACGAGCAGCACGTTCATTTTCAGCACCACAATCTTTGATAACATCTTCAAGGGAACGCTGAACCAGTTTTTCTTTAGGATTGCTCCCTAGCTGATGATATTGTTCGAGCGTTGTGATGTAATCTGTTTGCAGTTGCGCTCCTACTACCTGCAACTCAATTGGGCGAATTTCTCCCAATTCTCCAACTAAATCCTGCACTAATTGGTCGATGAGTTCGGGTTGTAAGTAGAATTGCGATCGCTCTGTTAATTCGCGAATTACTGATTTAGCACGTTTTGGAGAAAAGTCTCCTAAATAGTACCGGATATTTTTATCTAAAATATTTTGGTTGATAACATCTAAATTTGTATAGCGATCGCACTCTAGTAAATAGTGTAAATAATCTTCTCGTAAGGATAGAATGACTTTTAGATACGGAAGATTCAGACAAACTCGAAGAAATTCATAAAATTGCTGCCGTTCACATAAATTAGTACAAATGAAGAAGAACTCTTCAAACTGGTCAAAAATCAAAACAGTTAGGAGATTACTCTCTACATTTCTTCTTAACTGTTCAATAATTGCCTCTATTGAATCAAGCTTTAGCTCTTGAGAATCAAAGGATTCGGGGCTAAAATTTTCTTCCTGATTACTTTGTGTTCTAATTTCGTTTTCCGCTAATATTTCTGCTAGCTGCCTGCCTAATTCCTTGACCCAATTCGTATAAATGACTCGTCTTAAGAGAACAGGTAAGACATTGCGATCGCTTATTGTTCGTTGTTTCAAATCTGGCACTAATCCCGCCCGCAATAGTGAGCTTTTCCCCACTCCTGACATTCCGTGAATTACAATCAGTTTGTGGTCATTGCGCGATATTCTTTCAATTAAGTTACTAATATCTTGGTGTTGTCCTGTTGCCGTAATTCGCTCTCGTGCTATTACATCTATATCTGCTGTCTGTAAGGCAGGATTCGTTACTCGTTTTAGAGGTAACAAGCTTCCTGCACCTGTAAAAGGACGGAAACCGTACTGCGCTTCGATAGAGCGTTGTTCTTGCTTAATTTCAAATGCTTTCAGGTATTCACCTTGGTTGAAATAAAGCGATCGCAAGGTTTTTAAGATGCGAATATAAAGCTGTGGATCGTATTGAGGATTACACTCTTGTCTTGCATTCTCTAAATTACTTAGCGCTTCTTGCTGTTGACCAAGGTGTTGTTGAGATTGAGCCAGTAATAACAGATATAGACTTTGATACTGTTGCCATGCCCAGCTCCAATCTTTGTTTGCATTTAAAATATGAGTAACGACTTCTGGTTCAGCATTTTTTTGTAGTGCTAGTTTCGCATAATTTCTTGCTTCGCTCCAGTTCGATTTTTTGAGAGCAACCTCAGCCAAAAGCCCATAAGCATAACCTGAAGAAGCAAGGTGACTTTTATCTCGATAAGTTTGATGCAGGTGAATTGAGTCCTTGGCAACACGTTCTACTTCATCCCACTCCTTTAATCGTGTTAAAACTTCTCCTAAGGCATTAATAAACTTAGTTGCTAAATCAGGACGATTACCCTGTTGAAATACTTTAATACACTGCTGAAAGAAAGTCTTAGCTTGTAGGCAAGCTTGCCGATACTCAGCACGATGTAAAACCGCATATCGCCGCCACCATAAGCCTAGATAGAATAACAATCCCCCATGTCGTTCTACACAATCACTATGTTTCCAAAATGCCAAACTTTGCTCATAGTATTGTCCAGCTTTTTCCATTTTTCCATTCGCTTGTGCATCTCGTCCAAGGAGGAATTGGAGATTAGCTTCTAGCTCTGGATCTAATTGCTTTACCCGCCTTTGTAAATCTCTTAAAGCTGACTCTAATTCTGAACGATGACGTGAATCAACTGCGATATTAAGCACAGCATTATCGAGAAATTTCCCAGCACCAGCGCCTAAGATTTTCTTGAAGGCATCATCAGCACTTTTGTTAATCGTATCGATGAGTTCATCTGTTGCGATCGCAAATTCAGTTGTAGTAGCAAAACTCTCTAAATCTGGGGCTAATCGAATCAACTTTTGCAGAACTTCATCATTCACCCACAAGATAACGGGAAAAAGAAAATTACGGCGAAACTCATCCCGTACTAAATTGGCAGAAACTAAAACTTTGTCAATGTTGCTAACTGCCTCCAAGCCAAACACCATTAAAGCATCAGGCTGTTCCTCGCCAAGAGCGGATTGAATCGTGGTGTAGAGTGTTTTAACAGACTCCTCTAAGACAAGTTCACGGATTTCAACCGAACAGATTTCTCGTAGTAGGGAAACCATACGCGATCGCACACTAGCATAGTTGCAGCGCACCAAAATTAGCGAGAAGCCTTCCGTTAGCTCAATCTTATTGGCAAGTGTCTGTAAAGCCTTTTCGTTAAAAGCTGCAATATCTTCAGATTCAGGCAAGTCATTCATGACTTAAACTCTTTAGCTTCTGCCAAAACTGGATTGATATCAAACCAAGAACCATCGGCATCACGGTACTCGAATACAAATAGACTTCGCAGCAGACTTTGGTAGCCTTCCTCGCCTCTTACTTTCTTAATTTGTCTAACTTGACGGAGTAACTCCCAGTCTTCATCTTTAATGCCTAACGTTAGCTCATTACAGCGTTGTTTAATCACACCTTCCAAGCAGATACGTGAAAGAGGAGGACGTTCTTTTGGAATACATTCATGCAGTAGCCGTAGTAAGTTTCGCACATGACCACCACTCACGCAGCACAATCGATCTAGAGTTTCAATACTATCAAAAACTTCTGTGACTCTATTGAGTCGTTCAGGGTGAGGTAAGTCAGGAAAGGCTCTAGTTAGTACCAGTTGTCGTAGTAACTCTATGCCAACTTCAAAGTTATTCCCCTGACGTGCTTGCACTGGTACCATTGGTAATACCTTAGCACTGCCTAAACTACTTTGCAGTTTTCCATATTCAGGAGAAAACATTAAAGCTAAGGGAATCGTATAAACCACATGACATCTCAAGCGACTTAATTGCTCACCTCGGTCAATAAATAAATACTCTGGCTGTCGTCGTCCCCAAGGTTTTGCTGTATTATCGACTTTATCTAAATTATCAACAATGACGACTAGTCCTTCTTTCCCGCGTTGCTTTAGTTTTTCATTTGCAGGGGCAAGTAGTTCGTCATTAATTGATTTTAAAATATTACTAGTTCTAGGCTCTAAATAATCCCGTAATTGGTTGCGAAGTTTAGGACTTTCTTTAGTTTGAGCTGTAACTTTAGCAATCCCTAGCGATAACTCTGCCCCCAAAGAAAAATCAATTGGGGTTTGCAAAAAGTTTGAGATTTCACCAAACAAACTAGAAAAATATCCAGGCTTCAGCTTAATGCCAACATCTTCTAAGCTTTCACTCACCTGTCGTGCGATCGCAAGTAAAATATCACTAATATCAACATCCGCCATGTCCAAGTCTTGAGATGACTCGAAGTAAACGACATGAAACGACTGTTCCTCCAATTCTTCTTTCAATCTGAGTAATTCAGTAGACTTACCACAGCCGATGTGTCCTGTAAACAACTGGCAGGTTGACTCATCAGACAGCAGAATCGTTTGCCCCAGTTCCTCAACGATTTCACCGCCCCGGACTGAAGAAAAATTGATGTAGTACTTCTGGTCGTCTGGGTTTCCCATATTTAGGGTCTTACCAGGGTTACAAGCGTTGTAGAATCTCTTCACATTTAGTGGTTTCACACTTTTCCCTCTAAATCAGGCTCTAACCTATTTTTTACTGTTGCTATTTTACAGATTCAGTAAGAAAGTTTGATGAGCTTGAAATGGCTAAAAGCCAGTAATTGACTGGACGCAGTGCTTTTTGTATACCGTTCACTAAGAGATTACTTCTAACTCCAACAGGACTTACGCAGAACCTCTACCTGTCGATGGTGCCCACCCTACTACTACGAATAGTGTTTAAACGAGCAATTGGCGTAAGTCCTATCCAAGCTGAAAGCTGACCGCTGAAAGCTGATAGATTGTAAACTTATGTAAAGTAAAACGCTCCGAATTCACCATGATGTCTCGACGCACGTTTTTAACCACTCTTTTTGCTAGCTGTCTCGCCTTCCTTGCCTGGTTGAACTTCACGCCAACTGCTAACGCCCTCGGCGGGAAACAACCTCCTCTCAATCAATCCGCACCAGAGTTCACCCTACCGACTAATACAGGTGATGGTGAGGTGTCACTTTCGGACTATCGGAGTAAGTGGGTTGTACTCTACTTCTATCCCAAGGATTTCACCTCTGGTTGTACCTTAGAAGCGCGTCGGTTTCAGCAAGACTTGCAAAAATATACAGATAGAAACGTGCAAATTCTCGGTGTTAGTGCAGACGATGTAGAGTCCCATGCTGAATTTTGTGATTCTGAAGGTCTGAAATTTCCTCTGTTGGCTGATACTGATGGAGAAGTTAGTAAAGCATATGGTTCTTGGCTTGGTTCCGTCTCTCTACGCCACACCTACATCATTGACCCAGAAGGCATTTTAAGAGAAATTTATATTGGGGTAAGACCAGCGATTCATAGTACAGAGGTGCTGGCGCGTCTGGATGAATTGCAGTCAGAAGCCTCATAAAAACCCCCAATTAAATGCAATGAAAAAACTGGTGGACATTTAATATCCACCAGTAAGATCCTTGTCTATTTCAAAAACCACTAATCAACCAAATCTGACACCCAAAAAGTTATTCGTTTTCCTTGTTTTATCGGCCGTAGTTAGTAGTCCGCACATCATCAGCTTGGCGGTAACGTACATCATCATTGCGCTTACGACCAGCAAGACCAGCAAGACCACCCAATCCGAGCAAACCTAACCAGCCCCAGTCAAAACTATCTTCATCTTCATATTCGGCTGTTTGAACACCTTGATCCGTAGTTGTGGTCGTATCAGGAGCGGTGTTGGTTTGCGCGGTAGCGGGTAGAGTGAAGGGAACAAAGGCTACGCTAGCAGCGAGAACACTAGCTCCAACAACTTTGGACAAAAGTGATTTAGATGAATTTGAACGTTGCATTATTTAAAGCTCCATTTCTTATGCTCTAAATTTATCAATTCACAACAATCTACCAATCCCTCTGTAGCTGGAAACTGACTAAGCTTTAGGTTCTCGCTGAAGGGGTAGGAAAACTCGTTTTGTTGAGTTACGCCTATTCAATTAGTATTATTTCTTGGCTTCCATCTGTCGCTGTAGCTGCTTGAGAGTTTGATAAATTTCCGGGAGGCGGCTATAAACGGCAGCAACTTTGAGAAATAGTTTGTGAGGAAGGGCGGGGATTCCACTGACAATCGCACCCGGTTCTACATCATTATGAATACCAGCTTTCGCACTCGCGATCGCACCATCTCCAATTTTCGCCTGATTTGCAATTCCCACTTGACCTGCAAGAATCACACGGTTGCCGACTTTCACACCACCCGCTAAACCGACTTGTGATGCCATTGCACAATTTTCGCCAATTTCGCACCCATGACCAATTTGCACTAAGTTATCAATCTTTGTATTCCGGGCAACTCGTGTTTCACCAACGGCAGGGCGGTCAATGGTAGTATTACAGCCGACTTCGACACCATCTTCTAGCACTGTGCAACCAGATTGTTCCATTTTGTACCAGCCTGTCGGTATAGGGACAAAGCCAAAGCCTTCTGCACCGATGACAGCACCGCTATGAATTACGCAATCTGAGCCAATTTTTGAGCGTTCGTGGATGGTGCAATTTGCGTGTAAGATAGTGCGATCGCCAATTTCGGCTTCAGGATAAATCACGACATTGGGATGAATCCAAGCGCCATTGCCAATTTTCACTTCCGCTTGAATCACGGCATGGGCGCCGATGTAAACATCTTTACCAATCTCAGCAGAAGGATGAATGACAGCAGTCGGGTGGATTTCTGGTGTCGGGTGGAAGGGTTTGTAGAAAAGTGCGATCGCTTTTGCAAAAACTAACCGGGGTTCAGATACAGCAATCCAAGCCATACCTCTTTGTGTCGCTTGTGCTTGTAGGGCTTCATCCCGTGGCAAAATCAAAGCACCTGCGGCTGTCTTACCCACCATAGCGGCAAACTTAGCTCCTTCGATATAACTGAGAGTATCGCCAGAAGCGTGTTCAATTGGTGCAACTCCAGTAATTTCTGGGTTAAATTCTGGGTTGCTAGTTAGACTATTGCGATCGGTCGCATCGCTCAGTTTTTCGGCAATTTCGCTAAACTTCATTGCAATATTTACACATTAATTGAACCGCTAAGACGCCCTATTCGCCCAGAAGTTTCAAGATGAATATTGAGAGCCTATCTGCAAGTCGCTAAACCTTTACAGTCGCCCAGTATTGTACCGCCAAGAGCATCCTAATTTTGTAAATCCAGCCTTGTAAAGGTACAAGGATATCTGCCCCCAACCCCCAATTCTGGGGGCTTCCGAACTCCTCAAAGTCCCCCAGAATTGGGGGATTTAGGGGGCTGAGCGGTCTCAAACTTGAAGCGGAGGATTTGTTTATATAGGGTAGTCTACGAGGAGAGGAGAGTGCGGTTCTGTTAGGGGTTAGGTTTTTAATTTGCCACCAGCATCGTTCCCATCGCCTGACCTGCTAACGATGCCGTTGTCCAAGCACTTTGAAAGTTAAACCCACCTGTAACGCCATCAATATCGAGAATTTCTCCAGCAAAGTAAAGCTCCGGACACTTACGGCTTTCCATCGTTTTGAAATCCACTTCCTTTAAACTCACGCCACCGCAGGTGACAAACTCTTCCTTAAAAACACCCTTCCCTTTAATGAAGTATCGCCCTTGATTGAGTTCTTGAATCAGTTGATTAAGCGCTTTCTTCGAGACTTGGGCCCAACGTTCCTCTGCACCAATACCAACATGAGTAACCAAACTCATCCAAAGGCGCTTGGGGATAGGAACCGGGCAACTTCCTGTGATTTGGCGTTGAGGCAACTGAGACTTAACCGCTAGCAGCAGTTTACGAAGGCTATCTTGGTTGTACTGAGGAAGCCAATTGATCAGTAAGGGGGTTTGATAGTGTTGATCATGCAGGAATCTTGCCCCCCAAGCAGAAAGCTTGAGAACAGCAGGCCCACTCACACCCCAATGGGTGATGAGTAAGGGCCCTGTTTGCTCATTCAAAGTAGACGGTGCATCGGGTAATCGTAGGCGGGCATCATTAACACTAACTCCTGCTAAATCTTTTAGACGAGGGTCTGGAATATTAAAGGTAAACAGAGAGGGGACAGAAGGTTCGACCGTATGACCTAAGTCTTTCGCCCAGCGGTGTCCTTGAGGATTGCTACCAGTCGCGAGGAGAAGGCGATCGCATTTTACAATCTCACCTGTTTTCAACTCAATCTCAAATTCCCCTTGAGTTGGTATGGAGTGCCGTCTGACAGACTTCACCGCAGTACCTACACGAAGTTTTACCCCAGCCTCATTAGCTGCCTTTACCAAACAATCGACAATCGTTTCTGAATTATCAGTAACGGGAAACATCCGCCCATCTGCCTCAGTTTTCAACTGAACACCATGAGACTGAAACCAGGCAACCGTATCCTTGGGTTGAAATCGTGAAAACGCCCCACGCAAGGCTTTACCACCTCTGGGATAGTATTGCACCAAGGCAGCCGGGTCAAAGCAAGCATGGGTGACATTGCAGCGTCCGCCACCAGAAATACGAACCTTAGATAAGGGTTGATGCCCAGCTTCTAATAACGTGACTTGTGCGTGAGGATGGGCAGTCGCACAGGCAATTGCCCCAAAAAAACCAGCAGCACCGCCACCAATCACCACAACTCGTAGAGGATTCAAAACTAAAAAAGTACCAAATAAATATAGAGACTAATAATTTCTATTCTGCGCTAAAGTCTTCCTTCCCAGCACCGTGCATACACATAGTTATTGAGTTCGTTCAATCTACTAACACACCCTGAAGTAAGGTCGTTTCAGTGGTATGAACTTTTTCCCACCAGCACTGCCCAGCAGACGCTGATTATTAAATTTTAGTTAAGAATACATTAATACAAAGGCAGCTCTTATCCAACTAGTACTTTCTTTATTGGTTTTCATCCATTCAAGTTTGATATGTTTAGCTAAAACGGATATCAACTACAAGACTGTTTATTAAAGCTTTTTTAGCACATATTACTTGTGAAAACTTGGTTTCAAAAAGGTTTACTCTGAATAGTATGTATCTTTATCGCCAGTTTCAAGCTTTTGTCAAGATAGGTTGACAATAGTTAATGTATCTACCATTTTTGTATTGTTTCTATTAAAAGTTGCACTTTTAAGGAAAGTTCTTGTATATTGAGATTTAAAATTACTATCAATTGTGATCAGCAAGAATTTGATATAAACTCATTGTGTTGTTTTAAAACTTAACTTTTGAAAAGCTCTATAGCCATTGAAGTTGATGGTGTGGCAGAACAGTAGGTAAAGCCACAGAATTCAGCTAAATGACAATCAAATATTAGCTAAGTTACAGTGAATTTTGGGCTGTACAGCATTGACAAGTGAGGGCGCTTCTAGCCACTCAACATCTTTTAGGTGCAATCTCATGTTAGAGCAAAAAATTTCTTTGTCTTCCATTCCCTTTTGTCGTCCCTTTGTTGTCGGAAAAGAACTTGAATATATCCGACAGACCATTGAGAACATGCATCTGAGTGGTGATGGTTCTTTTACAAAGAAGTGTCATGCATTACTAGAACAGACACTTGGAGTTCAAAAGGCGCTGCTGACGACTTCTTGTACCGATGCTTTAGAAATGGCGGCGTTGTTGTTGGATATTCAACCAGGAGATGAAGTTATTGTTCCCTCGTTCACCTTCGTCTCAACCATCAATTCTTTCGTGCTACGCGGCGCACACCCAATTTTTATCGACATTCGTCCAGATACACTCAATTTGGATGAAACCCAGCTAGAAAAACTCATCACACCTCGTACTAAAGCGATTATTCCTGTACATTACGCGGGTGTTGGGTGCGAAATGGAAGCAATTTTAAAGATTGCTCAGCGTCATGGAGTAGCGGTTATTGAGGACAATGCTCATGGGTTGTTCGCGAAGTATGACGGTAAATATTTAGGGACATTTGGTTGTTTAGCGGTTCAAAGCTTTCACGACACCAAGAACTTTATCTGTGGAGAGGGCGGCGCACTACTTATTAATGACCCTCAGTATATCGAACGGGCTGAGATTATCCGAGAGAAAGGGACTAACCGTAGCCGATTTTTCCGTGGTTTAGTCGATAAATATACCTGGGTAGATGTTGGTTCAAGCTATCTTTCATCAGATATGCTTGCCGCATTTTTGTATGCTCAGCTAGAAGCTCGCGAACAGATTCAATCGAAACGACGACAGGTATGGGAGTATTACTACAAACATCTTCAAGACTGGGCACAGGAGCATGGCATCCGGCTTCCGATTGTACCCGCCCACTGTGAACAGGCGTATCATATGTTCTACCTGCTGATGCCCTCGCTAGAGGAACGTCAAGCCTTGATTTCTCATTTGAAGGCTGAGGGAATCTCCAGTGCTTTTCACTATCTGCCATTGCACATATCGCAGATGGGACGTGGGTTTGGAGGGAAGGAAAGAGATTGCATGGTAACTGAGGATATAAGCGATCGCTTACTTCGTCTCCCGTTCTACAATGATTTAACTGAAATTGATCAAGAACGAGTCGTAGCATCAATCAAAGAATTTCATAGTTTTAGCTCAGTAAACCTGGATTACATTCCTAAAGCTCATGTAGTGAGATAAACTGATGCGTTTATTGTTTGTGCAATATGCTGGCGATTATCGTGAAGCAGCTCAGCGTTTAGCGGCAGGAGGCAGCGAAACCTATTATGCTCAAAGATATTCGGTTGACACCGTTGCTGAAATGAGAGAAACAACAGAGGAAGTTACAGTTCTTTGTTGTATGACAAAAGAACCTTACAATGAGGTTCTCCACAATGGGGTACGTGCCATTGGAGCTGGGTTTGATAAAGATATTCAAGTCAATAAATTAATAAAATTGATTGAAGAACAAAAGCCAACTCATTTAATTATGCGAACACCGATCCGAGAAGTTTTTCGGTGGGCAATAAACAATAAAATCCCGACAATAGCGACGTTTGCAGAATCAGTCTCAAGAAGAGGTTTAAGAAGCAAGTTACGCAATTTCTTACTAACAAATTTATTAAACAATAAGCAGATAGAATGGGTTGGCGCTTATGGCGTTAATTCAGCCATCTTATTCCAGAAAATAGGAGTTAAACCCGATAAAATAATTCCTTGGGATTTCATTGCTACTGATACACCGGACTCGTTCTCTCCTAAAAAACTTCCCGATTGCGGAAAGAGTTGGGAACTTTTTTATATCGGTTCAATGATAGAAGCTAAGGGTGTTGGTGATGCCTTAGAAGCGTTAGCTCGGTTAAAAGTAAAGAACTTCCCAGTAAGGTTAAAGATAGCGGGTCGAGATGAGAAAGACTACTTTCTCAATAAAGCAAAGCAGTTAAAAATTGAGGATTATGTAGATTTCTTGGGATTGGTACCTAATAGTAGCGTATTACCATTGATGAGAGAAGCGGATATCGTTTTAGTTCCTAGTCGGCATGAATATCCAGAAGGTTTTCCCCTAGCTATTACTCATGCGCTTTGCGCGAGAACTCCAATCATTGCTTCAGATCACCCGATGTTTCTAGACAATTTAAAAAATGGTGTGAGTGCAATGATTTTCTCATCGGCTAACCCAATCGCTTTATCAGACTGTATTGAAAAACTCCTTTCAAATCCGGAGCTTTATTGGAGCCTTTCTGTGGAATCTTATGAAGCTTGGAAGCAGTTACAAATCCCGGTAAAATGGGCTGATATGATTAAACATTGGCTTAATAATTCACCAGGAAATAAGCAATGGTTGTTTGAGCACAGTCTTTCTTCTGGGCGCTACAACATGAATAGTGCGAGAGAAAAGTAAGGGAGACACTGATTGACTAACAAAATTGGAGGCAGAGGGTAGTTCAACCCTTTGTAGAAGGGCTTTTCCGGTTTACTGTATCATGTACTCGCCATAGCCAAGGGTACATTTCCAATAAACGCTCAAAGATAACCACTCATCACCAGTAAATTTTCGGAATTAGCCCTCAACAGTAGTACATAAGTTTGCTCAAACTTTTATTATTAACTGTACCAGTTTCAAATTAGAAGAATAGGGAATCAAACTTCTAACAGAGCTTCTGAATATAGAGGGAATAAAAGTAATTTCGCAGCGTCAGAGCTTCCAAATCACTCAATAGCGTCGTGTTTTCTGAACGCCGTAAACAAGACCTGTAGCAATTGAGAGCAAAATCAATACCCAAAGTACGGCCCCGGGAAGAAACGTCAGAACACCAAAGCCTCTAAGTAAATAGACAACAACAGTAACGGCAACAGTAACGGCAAAAACGTAAGTAACAATTAAAGTTTCAGACGGAGGAGATGGAGTCACAGGCTGATACCCAATAAATAATCAAACACTTGAGGCACTTAACATTACCACCGCCTCAGACTTCTGATGCCCCCCAGGATACCTGCACCAATTGTAAATAGAACGATCGCCCAAATGAGGTATTCCGGAATTTGCTTGAGAACACCTGTCCCTCTCAGCACCAGAATAATGGCAGTAACAACCAAAGCAATGCCAGCAATATATAAGAGGATAATTATTGCTTGGCTGGGGGGACGGCGATTAGGGGGCAGTGTCACAAATATGGCTCCTGAGATGATGGAAGCATCACGGCACCTATTTTTACAGAATTCGGGCAAGAAAGCCCACTTTTTTAGGTGTGGGATGAATAACTCTAGAAACTAGCAGACTTTTCAGAGTATTTTTTTGCAGGACAAGGTAAAAGGTCAGTACACGATCGCGTTTAAAATTGATAAATCTTTATTCCCTGGTAGTGAGGTTGAGTCTAAATCTGAGTCTGTCCCTGAACAACATGCGATCGCAGGTTTCACACTCCTAAGTGCTACCTTCATCGCTCGTCGTCTCCTGAAGGCGTAAGCTGGATTAAACGAAGCCCCACCCCTACTTGTCGTTGAAGTTGTCAGCGAATCAACCAAAAGCACTGACTATGGCGCTAAACGGGCAGAATACAGCGTCCTGGATATTCCTGAATATTGGATTGTTGACCCTCTCAATGCCAAAGTAAGTGTTCTCACCAAAAATGATGCCTGGTGCCATATACGGTTTACCTAGCCTGCTTTGGATTGACCAATGCAATAATTCTGCGTAGAGCAAGCCAGCAACATCCTGATGATCTAAGTGTGGGGCACGGGTCACAAATAGCTCTCCATCAATAATCTCGTAACGATTGCCGTTATCGGGGAAACCTTCTAAATCAGCGATCGTCCACCGGACTTGTTCAGAGATTGCTGGAGTCATCGGCACCGCTCCCAAGTACAAGTAATTCCATTATTGTGGATTCACAAGAAGCTTAACAACCAAAAACCAAAAACCAACAACCAACAACGACATTACTGCTTTACCTGAGTACCATGGCTACGTGGATCATCTTGAGCTTGTGGTGTTGACACAGGGGCTTCAAAACTAGAAACCTGTCCGCTACCTTGGGTATAAGGGAGAGGGAGAGAAGCTACCAAAGCGTCTAAGTTTGCCTGCATTACGGGACGAGGTTGTTCACCAATTGCCTGCGCGATCGCTTTTCCGTCTTGACCTAAAAACACAAAATGAGGAATCCCATCCACCCGGTAGTTGAGGACTTCTGGTAACCACTTGCTGTTATCGACATTCAGCATCACAAAGTTGACAGACTCAGCGTATTGCTGTTTCAGTTCACCCAAATCCTTCGCCATCGCCTGACAACTGGTACACCAGTTAGCATAGAATTCCAGCAACGTTGGCTTGCCATTGCTTAAGGCAATTTCCAGTGGTGTCGCTTCTTCTGCTTGTGTGTCGAGGGAGGTAGCACCTGTTTTTGTTTGTAATGCCAGGAAAAGGACAACACTCAGCGCGATCGCAACTAGTGCAATTAAGAAATTTCTGATGCGAGTGCCGTTAGTCGTTCCAGACTTCTGGGGAGAAGTCGCTGCCGAGTCAGGTAAATTTGCCGCCATGCTTAACCAAACTTATAATTTGTTAACTTTTACAAAAACACTCTAACAAGACGATGAAAAAACGGGTAACCCTAACTTTTCCCAAACGCACGGTTCAGATGCCAGTGACATACCGACTGGCAAAAGATTTTAATGTGGCAGCCAATATTATCCGTGCCCAAGTTGCTCCGAATCAAATCGGTACGCTAGTGGTGGAACTACTAGGGGATATTGATGAGTTAGATGCGGCGATTGAGTGGATGCGATCGCAAGACATTAATGTTTCTCTAGTTGGTCGTGAGATTCTTATCAATGAAGAGAGTTGTGTCGATTGTGGCTTATGTACTGGAGTCTGTCCTACAGAAGCGCTCACGCTCAATCCTAAAGACTTCAAACTAAACTTTACGCGATCGCGTTGTATCGTTTGTGAACAGTGTATTCCTACTTGTCCGGTTCAGGCGATTTCGACCAATCTTTAGCTCAATCCGAGTTGATGATTGCATTTAGCCAATTGTCCGCACTAGCGCAGTCCTTCGTTAAACGAGTGCCAACGTGACCTAAAGGGCATTCTAGAGGCTTTTGAAGAGCAGCTTCCCCATCCAGAGAGGGGAGGGGTTCGAGCCAATACTGTAGGCGTTTTGAAGCGAATAGGGCGGTAAATACACGCCTGTTTTGACATCAATAGCAGCCATTGTGAAACCTGGGATTAACCCATCATCACCTAACTGACACTACGGCTTAACGATTGCTGTTGTTTAACAATGGTCGCACCACCCAAAAGCCAGCGCCAAAGGCTGTCAAGACAATTCCTAAGATGGCTACCACTAAAAACCAGCCGTTGATATCAGAGAGTCCTTCGGAGTGGGATGTGCGACGAGGACGAGGTTCTTCTTGTTCAATCACCACCGTCTCCTTGTAGGGACCGAAATCCGGTTCAGAGTTTTGGACAGAAGAAGGAAATTCAACATTGGGAACACTAGCAGTCGGTCGATGCGGTGACGAGGGTGGCATCGGACGAGGCACATCACCCTGATTCGCCTGTCCAAATGTTGAGACAATCTGCTGGAGGTGTTGGGCTGACTGAACAACTTTTTCAACTTCTTGTCGCAGTTGTTGATTTTGTTTGACTAGGTGCTGGTTTTGTGATGTGAGAGAATCCAGCTTTGCCTGTGCTGTTTGTAACTCAGCCGCTAGTTCCCGATAAACAGAAATTGGAACTGACGGACAATAGGCGTTTGATGGTGTTGGCGGCACGTAGCGATCGGTTGACGGGTTTTGCATAAAGGGCTTAATCAGGGAAATAGAGGTTATGAGTACAGCAAAACGTCTGTAAGGCAAGGATAGTTGAAGTTTGACTTCAAATGCAGCATTTTTTTGGTGAAATTTGCTTGCCTATTCAACCTTACTCGCACCGACATTCAAATTTAGGGTATCGGCAGGTAATAGTGGAAAAAAGTGTCCAACAGGACCTGTCCCCTGACCGATGTCAAGAGCGTACTTTAATGCAGTTGTTACATAATCCTTCGCCAACCGCACGGCAGATAACGGGTCTTTGCCAAGTGCTAAATTTGCTGCGATCGCACTACTCAAGGTACAACCCGTTCCATGAGTATTTGATGTCTCTACCGACTCTGTATAAAGAGTCAATAAAGTTTGACCATCAAACCAGACATCCACACCATGAAGATTGCCCGTCATTGCTCCTCCTTTTACCAAAACGGCTTTTGCCCCCAATTGGTGAATGCGTTGAGCCGAAGATTGCATATCGTCTAGGGTATGAAGTTCCAAACCACTTAGAATTTGCGCTTCGTAACGGTTAGGCGTCACAATTGTCGCCAATGGTATTAAAGCATCCCGCAAGGACTCTATAGCCTGGTCATCAATAAGTTGGGCACCAGTACGGGACACCATCACTGGGTCTACTACCAAGTTATTTAGCCCTTGCTCCTTTACTTGTGAGGCAACAGCCTCAATAATTTCTTGGTTGAGTAACATCCCAGTTTTTGTGGCTTGGACACCGATATCACCAACTACCGCCGCGATTTGGGCAACTACCGATGCTACAGGTAGAGCATCAACCCGTGTCACGCCTTGAGTATTTTGGGCTGTCACACAGGTTAGGGCGCTTGTGCCATGAATACAGTGAATTGCGAATGTCTTTAAATCTGCCTGAATCCCTGCGCCGCCACCACTATCTGAACCCGCAATCGTTAAAGCAACAGGGACGCGGGAGCGAGTCGTATACCAAGTTATGTCCTGTTGTTGCAGATTGGTTGAAGTCACTGGAGTATTGGAGGAGAAGTTTTCCTGCTGCACTGTTCCAAGTGCTTCTCCTGATTGTTGAGAAGTAAGTGATATCTCTGATTGCAACTTTGTATCCGCTATCATCTTAAGAAAAATAAATATTTTAAATTAGTGTTGAAGCAAATGAGGAACAAGGATACCTACCAGTGATGTTCTCAATTTGCTCTGGTATCAGCCTACGGCATTGTCAGCTTGCGATCGCATTTTGCTCGGCTAGTGCAGGCAGTTTTGAGTGCTTTGCACTGTAGATCAGCTAGGCTCTAAGATCGCTCACTCTTCAGCCGCGTTAATATTTTGCCTCCAGCCAACAGAATCTGGTTGCAGGATAAAGCTTCAGACCGAATTCCCAGCCAAATCACTGATGAAAGGAAATGTCTTGAATAAGTGAAACGTATCAAGACGCTTTCACTTCAAGCTTTCCTTCTCTTGACTTCCTCTAGGGCTTAGGGAAACGGCGCCGTTGCAGGAATTCCGGAATATCCAATCCAGGTCTACTGCCGGGGTCCATCTTTTGCGGTGAAGGTGGATTTGGGATTGGTGTAATCGGTCGCCGTTGCTGATAGGGAATTTCTCTTGCCACTGGTACAGTCGGGCTTTCTCCACTAAATCCGGTAGCAATCACCGTGATTCTGATCTCACCTTGAAGTTTTTCATCAATCACAGCACCAAAAATAATATTGGCGTTGGGATCAACCACCTCATAAACGGTTTCTGCGGCTGCATTAACTTCGTGGAGCGTGAGATCGCTGCCACCTGTGATATTAAAGACAACACCTCTTGCTCCTTCAATTGAGGACTCAAGTAGAGGAGAGGAAATTGCTGCCATCGCGGCTTCTCTGGCACGCGACTTTCCAGAACCAACACCGATCCCCATTAACGCTGAACCCGCATCCGCCATTACAGCACGGACATCGGCAAAATCAACGTTAACTAGACCCGGAATCGTAATAATATCGGAGATTCCTTGCACCCCTTGGCGCAAGATATCATCGGCAACCCGAAAAGCTTCCTGAACGGGTGTCTGTTCTGAAATTACCGACAGCAATTTGTTGTTGGGAATCACGATCAGAGTATCCACCCGGCTTTGCAAAGCGGCAATGCCCTCCTCGGCTTGAGAAGTCCGGCGACGTCCCTCAAAGGTAAACGGGCGGGTGACAACACCAACCGTTAGGGAACCCATTTCCTTTGCCACTTCAGCAACAATTGGGGCAGCACCTGTACCTGTACCGCCTCCCATGCCAGCCGTAATGAAAACGAGGTCAGTATTTTCTAGAGCATGAGCAATTTCATCGCGGGATTCTTCGGCGGCTTTCTGACCAATCGCTGGATTACCACCTGCACCAAGCCCTCGTGTCAATTTCTGCCCCATTTGTAACCGCTTGGGAGCAGACGCTTGAGCCAGTGCCTGAGCATCTGTATTGATCGACCAGAACTCTACCCCAGCCACCTCACTTTCAATCATGCGGTTGACTGCATTGCCCCCACCGCCGCCAACACCAATAACTTTAATTTTGGCAACACTACCTGGCACGATATTGTCACTCCTCATTTCTTCCCTGGGGATTCCCTTGGAATCATGCTTGTGGCCGAACTGTAGTCCGGAATTGCTGAAGGGATGGCTATTGTCCACTTCAATTGAAAGATCAGCGGCGGATGTGATACGAGAGCTTTGATGGTCAAGCCCTAGTTTACTATTAAGCGTCATTGCAATAGGTTAGGGTCGATATACAACTTTATCAGTTATAGGTAGCAATCTGAGTCAACTATAGGGTAAGTCGATTGAAAAACCAACGAATGCTTGTTGAACTGCCGAATGGGGTTCCAGAGGCTAGTTGTCAAACATCGCTGGTAAGAATTTAACAATAGACTTGAATGCACCTTTGTAACACTCTTTTTTTAATCTTAATCAGCGTCCGATTGAACAGAGACATTTTCTTTTGTCATTTGAATTGCCGGAAAGTCTGGATTTTTGAGGTTAATGTAGGCGATTTTGCTGGGGCTTACACGAGTTGGTAATTCTCGCATCCGATCCAAAATACCCAGTTGCTCACTAAATCTGGAACTGTAAGGACCAAAGTGAACGTTTCCCAATTCGGTTTTCAGGATTAAATTAGCTGGATCTTGCCAATCTATCTCGAAAACTTTGACGGGTGAGTGGCTTACGGCTTGGTAAACTTCTGACCAATAGGGACGATACTGATCGCTAGAGCCAATAACCTTCAGCGTAGGCAACTCTACGTTGGCAGAGTTTGACTGATAGCTACTTTCGGGCATCAAGACACCCTCTTCATCCAGTAATCCTCCTGGCTGATTGGAGTGGGAACTTTTGGCGTTTTTTGACGCGGCGGCTTGGGCAATCGCCACTGGCTTACGCTCTTTCACTTGAATTGTTAGTCCAGGTGGTACCAGTTGCCGACTGACTGTTGCTTCCGCAATGGGGGCTTGAGATTCCAATGAGTTGGCGATCGCTTGGGGTTGGACTTTTAGTAAAGATTGCGGATACGACAAGGGCAATAGCGAACGAATCGCTTGGGCGGAAAGAAAATGATTGCCCTCGATCACAATTTGTTCCGGTTGACGAATCACCCATTCGGGTAAAGTAATCGCCCAGACCAAACTGGTTGCCATCCCACCGACAAACAGCGATCGCCAAAGTGCTTGAAATGATTTAACCCGGCGCTCACGTCGTAGCTTTTTGCGTCGGGTGGTTAATTGGGTTTGAGAGACTGATGCGATGTTTGCCATCTACTACCGCTCAATCAAGAAAGAACATAAGTGAATGTAATGTGTTTGTTGAACTGCTTAACGAAGGAAGAGTAACGGGCTGCTGGGTAGAACCCCTTTAGCCGTACTCCCGTATCCACTTAGCTCACGATACTTTTTCATTGAACCACTCCTTTTCCCGACGCTATAAGTATGCCAATTATTGCCGCTATCGGCTCTAATTCACTAGAGCTTTTCTGAACCTTCAGAAATTTCCCAAATGCCTGTGGTTAACTGTTCGCGGTTGTTTATTGACAGGAAACCCGTCAAGGTTCAACGACAAAAGTCTTCCGCAAGGGGGTGTCTTTTCCCGACTCCCTACTCCTTAGCCCAGAGGGGCTTGGTCAATCCGACCTGGGTGAGGGCTGTCTTTCCCTTGCGTTAGGGAGGGTAGAGACACTATAAAGTCTTACATCCAAATGCGACAGGTGATCAGGAAAGACACCTGTAAAGTAGTAAGAATGGACTTGCATCTACTAACATTTTTCAAAGCGTGTAACCCTGCAAAGACTTTAATTGTAGGGAATCCTGATGATCGTCAGTACTATATCGATTTTTCCTCCGTGCGGGGCGGTAGGATTATCGAAGCCCTAGGACGAACCATCACTCGTCTTTCTCCAGATGAGCCGACCTGTCAGCTATTTACCGGACACATTGGTTGTGGAAAGTCTACCGAGCTGTTTCGACTCAAAGCTCAGTTGGAGCAGCAGCAATTTCATGTCGTTTATTTTGAGTCTTCTCAAGACTTGGACATGGCGGATGTTGATATCAGCGATATTTTGCTCAGCATCGCCAAGTCAGTGAGCGAAAGCTTGGAAGCGATTGGTATCCACCTTCGACCCCAGTATTTTGCGAGATTATTCAACGACATCAAAGACTTTTTCCAAACCCCGATTGATTTGTCTGCTGAAGCCGAACTCTCGCTCGGTATTGGCAAAATTACAGCTAAAACCAAAGACAGCCCTCAACTGCGCGAACAACTCAGGCAGCACCTAGAACCCCGAACTCAAGGTATTTTGAGTGCGATCAATGAAGAAATTCTAGGGCGAGGGATTGAAGAACTCAAGGGACGCGGCAAGAAAGGCTTGGTGGTGATTATTGATAATCTTGACCGAGTTGATAATCGCCCGATGCCCTCTGGGCGATCGCAACCAGAGTACCTCTTCATCGACCGTGGTTCTCAGTTGCGGCGATTGAACTGCCACGTTGTTTACACCTTACCCTTGGATTTGATGTTCTCCAATGAATATGAAACCCTAAAAAATCGCTTAGGGGGTGGGGTAGCCCCGAAAGTCTTGCCGATGGTGCCGATACAGCTCCGAGATGGTCGAGACTCTCCCAAAGGAATAACTCTGTTGCAACAACTGGTACTGGCACGAGCCTTTCCCGATGTTGATGCTCAGGCGCGGCTGAGTTTGATTCCCAAGGTTTTTGACAGTCTGGCAACCCTTAACCGTCTATGTCGTATTAGCGGGGGTCATGTCCGCAACTTATTGGGGCTGCTCTATAGCTGCCTACAACAGGAAGATCCTCCCCTATCACGCCGATGCCTGGAGAGTGTCATCAAAAGCAACCGTGATGACCTCACACTGGGCGTGGACGATGAAGAATGGGAGTTGCTGTCCCAAGTGGTGCATCAGCAGGTTGTCAAAGGTGAAAGGGAGTACCAAGTTCTGCTACGCAGTGGGTTTGTCTATGAATACCGGGATGAGTTGGGTCGCTGGTTTGGGATCAACCCAGCCTTGGTAGAAACAGAACGGTTTCGTTCTTTGAGTGCAGTAACTAATAAAAGTTCCGTTTCGTAGAAGTCCAGCACTCAACTGCCGTGCCAACAGCAAGGATTCAGTCGGGTAGGTAGTGTCTACCTACCCCTGTCAAACTGGCAGGTTTTAGGTGGCGTTTGTCTAGGGTGAGCGGCGAGTCTTGGAGTTAGAATTTTCCCGAAGTCCCAAGCTTTCCAAGTCTTGCTCTAGATTTTCCCCTAAAACCTACCACCTACGCGCCTTAAACAAGACACAGGGCTAGCCGTGTCTACCCTACTGCAAGTTGTAGCAAAATCAACGATTTATCAGCGTTGCCTTCTTGCCAGCCACCTTTAGGCAGTGACGAGTATCACTAGTTAGTGAATATTTTGTCACATTCATCTTCTTGTATGATCACTAGATTTCTTAATTTTTAGTCACTGACACTGTCCGGCAAATCACTGATAGTGTAATTATTGTGATTTTTAACTTGTAGGCAAACTCAAATATCCGCAAAATCACGGATGCCAAATTGCTAGGTTTGGCTGTTACATTTCATCTAGGCTCGTGTTACTCATCAAAGGAATACGATTTCTGGTGTTTTCGGGGATTTTTTGAGTAGTCTAGCCAAGAAACTGAGGACGTTAGGTAAAAATCGTCAGTGAACAATTACTACACTTAGGAGGTAAGTGTATTCAGAAGCTGTTTGATCGAAAAGCCAAATGACTAATGGGTGCTAAAGGCTCAGAATACCCAACTCAAAGCTGAGCCAGTGTAGAGAAGTCAATTTTGAGCAATAGCTAAGTGCCCACATTTTTGCTGGAAACGTCCAATATCTGCTCAACAAAAGTTTTCGATTTTACTCTGACCAGAGAAATACACCTAGACGAATTGGCAATTGTGTACCAGTACCAGTCAAAGCATTTGTTGAATGAGGGAGCAAGCTCGACCAGAAGAGATAGTCGCATCAAATGAGCGATCGCTAGGAACCCTATCTCGTGCGATTAGTCTCTCACAGGGGCATTTTGCTCTGATTTTGGTGCGCTGTAACTACCAAGTCTGCTCAACGCAGATGTGGCAGAGACTACAAGAACTGACAACTGCACCGATGCGTGAGTTAGTTCTACCAAAGTCGCTCAAAACCCTGTTGATTAATATCCTCGCCGTCCTTAACGATGAACAGCCATCCGCCTTAGTCCTATTCGACCTAGAGTCGGTAACAGATATTGATCACGTACTGGTTTCGACAAACCAAGAGCGGGATGAGTTTCGTAAACATCTGACATTTCCCTTGGTGCTATGGATAACCGATGACGTACTGCAAAAGCTCACACGGTTTGCCCCGGATTTTAAGAGTTGGGCTGCTACCTCGATTAAGTTTGAACTCCCGACAAACCAGTTGTTTGCGTTGTGGCATCAAGCCGCCGATGATCTCTTTGCCGCGATTTTAGGCAGCGATTTCGGGGAGTTTCTACCCAACAATGCTCTTGATTTGGCACCAAGCTGCCGCCGACGCCAGGAACTGGAGTCAGCACTGCGGGATTTGTACGTCCGTGATATCAGCCTAGAACCAGAATTACGCGCTACCTGGCAATTTATTTTGGGACGAGAGGCTTTTGACCATGATCAAATTGCTCTGGCATTAGAACAGTATCAGCAGAGTCTAGGCTTTTGGCAGCAAGAACTGAAAAGAGGAAAGAATTTCTCGACTGAACAAATCGATTGTCGGCAAACTCAGCCCAATTCAAAATCAAACATTCAAAACCAAAAAATACTAGAGCGTATCGGAGTACTGCTCCATCACATCAGCTTGTGTTATTGCCGCCAAGCCGAGTTGCAACCAGCCGAAAGTTGTAGAAACTGGGAGCAGGCTAGGGAATCGATTCAGTCAGCAATAGACGTGTTTGCCGTAGCTGGGCGGTTAGATATAGTCGCTCAGTTAACCATTCAACTGGGGGAGGTGTTCCGATACCTACAAAACTGGACAGCTCTACAAGCTCTGGCGCTACAGGCTCTAGCGCAGCCTCAAATTCAAAACAATCCTGTGCGACTGGCTCAATCGTATGGTTTTTTGGCACTTGTGGCGTTAGTCGAGTCAATGTGGGAGGATGCACAAGCCTTAGCCACTAGTGCTATCGATATTCTTGACCCCTCTCAATCGTCAGAACCTCAGCAACTCTCGGTTGACGCACAAGCCTGGGCTTCCGTTGTTTTAACAGAGCAAAGCTTAGAGAAGCGATTGCTTCCGGTACCGTCTAAAGGGAGATCGCAAAGTAGTAGTGAAGTGGTGTTGCAAGGTGTCGATCACTATCGAGCCTTTTTTCTGTTGATTGTGGCAAAAGCACAGCGGCAGTTGGGTGAGCCAATCGCGGCTGTTACGTCCCTGGAACAAGCGATTAAGTCACCACCCCACTCTCAACAGCGACAACTACAGCTCTACATTGATATCTTGCAGGAATTGCGATCGCTTTATCTTGAGCAACAGCAATATCTACGAGCGTTTGAACTCAAGCAAGAGCAGCGCTTGATTGAACAACAGTATGGTCTTTGTCCCTTCCTCGGTGCTACCTCCTTGCAGCCGGGACGGCAAGGGAGAAGACTCTCCCCCCCAGAAATCGCAGCAGCAGGGCGGCAGATCGATGTCAATCGCCTAATTGAACGTCTCAGTCGTAATGACCACAAGCTAACGATCATTCACGGTTCCTCCGGCGTTGGTAAAAGTTCGCTGCTCAATGCAGGTTTGGTACCTGCTCTAGAAGCACGAATCATCGGTACTAGAGCAACCATGCCAGTTGTGCAAAAAGTGTATAGAGATTGGGTAGGGGAGTTAGGACGACTACTTACCCAAAAATTAAACAGTTGGCAAGTTAGCAGAATAGAAAGTTCAAACGAATCCTCCCAAGCCTCAAGCCTTCCCTATCCGTTTGGCAAAGCCAACGTTTATGACGTACCAACCTTCACCCCTTCAGACATTCCCACGATTCTTGAGCAGTTGCAGCTATCTTATGAACGCAATTTATTAACCGTTCTAATTTTTGACCAGTTTGAAGAATTTTTCTTTGCGTGTACTGATTTAGCCCAGCGGCGTCAGTTTTATGATTTTTTGGCGCAATGTCTGAATCTTCCTTTTGTGAAAGTCATTTTGTCACTACGAGAAGATTATCTGCATTATTTGTTGGAGTGTGAACAGTACTGTAATCTCAACGCCATCAACAACAACATTTTGGAGCGACAGCTTCGTTATCCCTTGGGAGATATTTCCCCGGAAGATACGAAAAACGTGATTCGCACACTGGCAACAGTGTCTCAATTTAAGTTAGAAGACTCACTGATTGAAGCACTGGTTCAAGATTTAGCAGAACGTTCCGGAGGAGTTCGTCTGATTGAATTGCAAGTCGTGGGCGCTCAGTTACAAGCGGAAAAGATTACAACCACTGCCCAATACTATGCCCTTGGCGCTGACCCAAAAGCTGTTTTGGTAGAGCGATCGCTTTTAAACGTCATCAGCGATTGTGGCTCAGAAAACGAAGATATTGTGTGGCAAGTCTTATTTGCTTTGACTAATGAACGAGGGATTCGCCCGTTGAAAACGCTACCTGAGTTGGTTAATAGTCAGTGGTCAACGGTCAGTAACATTTCAGCCCACTGGAAAACAGACACACTCGACTTGATTTTAAAGATTTTAGTCGGTTCAGGCTTGGTGTTCCGCATCCCGGAAGCGCTACAAGACCGTTATCAATTGGTTCACGATTATCTCGTTGAACCGATTCGGTATAACTATTACCAGCGTAATCAATCTCGCTTTTTGGCACAACTAAGAAGTAATGAGATTGAACTGTTGCGAGTTCGTAAGCAGCGACAGCGAGCGATCGCGATTGGTGCGACAATGACAGTCCTTGCTGTTAGTGCCGGGGGATTGGGATGGCGTGCTGAGGTACAAAGAAGACTAGCAGGAACGCTTTTAATTAATGCTCAGCTAAATGCACTTGTTGCCTCATCAGAAGCCCTATTTTTAGCAAATAAGCCGTTTGATGCACTGATTGAGGCTTTAAGAGCCGCCAGACGACTCAAGACACTAGAAACCGACAATCTCTCGTCTCCACAAGTAGAACCCGATACCCAACTACAGGTGGTGACAGCGCTTTCACAGGCGATTTATTCAACGGCTGAGCGTAATCGCTTGGAAGGGCATAGTGATGTTATCTCACACATTAGCTTTTCCCCAAATGGACAGTTGATTGCCTCGGCTAGCGACGACCAAACCGTGAAACTATGGAACCCGAATGGGAGCTTGGTTACTACCCTAAGGGGTCATCAAGGTAGCGTCACTCATGTAGCGTTTAGCCCTGACAGTAAGCTAATTGCTTCAGCTAGCTGGGATGGCACGGTAAAGCTTTGGCGGCGCAATGGCAAAGTCGTAAAAACACTTCGAGGTCATCTTGGTAATGTGTACAGCGTTAGCTTCAGTCCCGATGGAGAACAGATTGCTTCTGTCGGGATCGATCGCACAATTCGACTTTGGACTGTTGGCGGCAAGTTAATTAGAACCTTTCAGGGACACACAGATGCCGTGCAGTCAGTCAGCTTTAGCCCTGATGGTGAAATTGTCGCGTCTGCCAGCGCCGACCGGACAATCCGATTGTGGACACTAAAGGGGACGTTGCTGCAAACGTTGAAAGGACACGAGGGCAAGGTTAACTGCGTGGTGTTTAGTCCTGACGGTCAGAGAATTGCCTCCGCCAGTGATGATAAAACGGTTAAGATCTGGAGCCGTAGTGGTAAGCTACTCAAAACATTTTCCAAGCATCAGAAATGGGTGTTGGGAGTAGCGTTTAGTGCCGATGGTCAACTCCTAGCTTCAGCGAGTGCTGACAATACCTTGAATCTCTGGAGTCAGGATGGCACTTTACTCAAGACGTTTTTGGGACATAGTGATAGCGTCACGGCGGTTAGCTTCAATCCCACTGTCCTGAGTCGGCAAGAGGGACAGGGAGGTAGGCTTTTCACCACCTCACCGCCTCAACCTCTACTGGCTTCAGCTAGCTTAGACAAAACGATCAAGCTTTGGGGTCGTCGCCACCCCTCTCGCTTAATTTTACGAGGACATCAAGATGATGTTGAAGAGGTGACGTTTTCACCGAATAGTGAGTTAATTGTCACGGCCAGCAAGGACAAAACCGTGAAAATCTGGACTCGCACGGGTAAGTTGATCAATACGTTGAAGGGGCATACAGATAGCGTCGATAGCGTCGCTTTTAGCCCGGATGGTCAACTCATTGTTTCGGCAAGTCGGGATAAAACGGTAAAGCTATGGAACCGTCGTGGAGGATTAATTAAAACGTTAACTGGGCACACTGACTGGGTGTTGGATGTCAGCTTTAGTCCTGATGGAGAGCAGCTTGTCTCTACTAGCCGGGATGGAACCGTGAAACTGTGGAATCGTGATGGAACGTTGATTAAGACGTTAGAGAGCCATCGTGGTGCCGAAGAGGAAGCAACTGCCCTAAGACTCAACAGTTCTCGCAAACCGTTTCTACGTTGGTCTAGATATGGTGCAAAGCTGGTAGTTTCCAAGCCGATTAACTCGGTGAGTTTCAGTGCGGATGGTCAGAGAATTGCCTCCGCTAGTGATGACAACAGCGTGAAGTTGTGGCTCGCTGATGGCACATTGCTAAAAACTCTGCATGGTCATAGTAGCTGGGTTTTAGACGTTAATTTTTCACCGGATTCGCAAAGGCTCGCCTCAGCAAGTTATGACAACACAGTAAAACTTTGGAGCCGTGATGGAAAGCTACTTAAAACCCTGAAAGGGCATACGGATAGTGTGGCGAAAGTTCGCTTTAGTCCTAGAGGTCAAATTTTAGCAACCACGAGTTGGGACAATGAAATACAGCTCTGGCGGCTGGATAACACGTTAATCAAAACTTTAGAAGGGCATAAGGAGCGTGTGACTAGCATTAGCTGGAGCAACGATGGAAAATTTCTTGCCTCAGCGAGTCAGGATGATACAGTGATTGTGTGGAATTTGGAGCTAGACGATCTGTTAGACAAAAGCTGTAGTTGGTTACGGGACTATCTCGAAAACAACCAAAATGTGAGGGAAAGCGACCGCTATCTTTGTGAGCCACCTCTAGACCCCAAACCCACGGAAAATGACAAGAACTAAAAACAGCTATAGCACCAAAGCGGTCAGCGATCAGCTCTTTTGTTTTCCTGACTAGAACTCTTGAAGAGCAATAGCTATTTAACTGAGAGCTGCTATAAACCCAACGCGCTAGTCGCTGAACACAACACACTTTCCGGACTGTAAGAAGTTTAGCTGGAAAGAGATCTAGGCCTAGCGCTTCCTGGCATTGCCTGTGTTAGAGTGAGCGTAACTCCTTTGCAGTTCTCCTCCAGCTCAGAAAGGATTATGGTAATTACAAAACGTGGCCTCGTTCTTGGTGCGACAGCACTAGTACTAACAACTGTTGCGGTTACGGGCGCTGGCCTTCATTTATCTCAAAGTCAAGCTTTCCTTAGCGAAAGTCCTAAGGAGCTAGTTGATGAAGTTTGGCAAATTATTGACCGTCAGTATGTAGATGCCACTTTCAACCAAGTAGATTGGCGGGCAACTCGCGAAGAGTATCTCAATCGCTCTTACGCCAACAAGGAAGAAGCCTATACGGCAGTCCGGGAAATGCTTAAGACGCTGGAGGACCCCTATACCCGGTTCATGGACCCAGAAGAGTTCAAGAATATGCAGGTGGAAACCTCTGGGGAACTAACGGGTGTGGGCATTCAGATTGCTCAAGATGAAGAAACGAAAAAGCTGATGGTGATTTCTCCTATGGAAGATACACCAGCGTTTGCGGCTGGTATCTTGGCTAAGGACATCATCACCAAGATTGATGGCAAAAGCACCGAAGGCATGGATGTCAACGATGCTGTCAAGTTAATCCGAGGGAAAGAAGGAACCTCAGTAACATTAACGATTCAGCGAGGTAATCAGGAAATTGATTATCCGCTGACACGCGCACGGATTGAAATTCATCCGGTACGCTACAACGTTCAGAATACTCCTAGTGGCGACGTTGGCTACATCCGATTGACGCAATTTAGCGCGAATGCAGCAGAGGAAATGCGAGATGCAATTAAAGATTTAGAAGCCAAGAAGGTGACTGGCTACATTTTGGACTTGCGCCTCAATCCAGGTGGCTTACTTTATTCCAGCATTGAAATTGCACGGATGTTCATCAACGATGGCTCGATTGTCTCGACGGTGAACCGCCAAGGAGTAGATGACCGTCAGGAAGCCAACAATCGTGCCTTGACCGATAAACCAATGGTTGTACTGGTAGATGGTGGTTCAGCTAGTGCTAGTGAGATTCTTTCTGGGGCGCTACAGGACAATAAACGAGCGACATTAGTCGGGACGCAGACGTTTGGTAAAGGATTGGTGCAATCTGTACGTGGACTGGGAGATGGTTCAGGGATTGCCGTAACAATTGCTAAATACCTCACACCGAGTGGTCGTGATATCAATAAGTTGGGAATAGCGCCAGATGTCGTATTAGAACTGACGGAAGCCCAGCGTAAGGAACTGCAGCAGAACCGCGACAAGGTTGGTACCCCGGAAGACCCTCAATTCGCGAAAGCGTTTGATGTCCTCAAGCAAGAAATCGCGAAGCGGCAAGATACGCGGGCTGCCTCTCCAGCACAGTAGTAGTTTGGGTAGCGAGTAGGGGTTAAAGATGAAACCCTTAATCTTAGACGGGTTGACACTTTCCAGAGCGAATTAATCCGACTCGACGTGCGATCGCATCTTGTTGAGAATTGAAAGGGCCCCAACGTTCCGTCACGTCTGGGGCTTCTTTGTCTGTCGTTTCTTCGCTGGGTACAATCTCACATTGACCCTCAGGACGCTTGACAATGTACCAGGTTTGAGAATCGCTCATTATAAAAATTTGGCTAATTTCAAGTTGTTGACAGTTGACTGCTGACCGTTCATTGTTGTGGCAGAAGGCAGAAGGCAGAAGGTTTACTACTGGTACGTGGTCGTTTTAGCCGTTAAATTTGTTCTAATCTTTATGGTGACAGGCGCAACAGTCAATAGCTAATACATTTTTTAATTTTGCGAGAAGTCTAGTGTAGTACCCAAGGGTGCAAAAGTTGTCGGGGAAGTTCATGAAAATTTTTGTCCCAGGTCGTCTTTGTCTATTTGGTGAACATAGTGATTGGGCGGGGGGATATCGCTGTGTCAATCCTGAATTAGAAAAAGGCTATGCACTGATTACTAGCACCAATCAGGGACTCTATGCTGAGGTGAAGCCTCATCCCTCCCAGTTGATTCTTCGTGCCTCACTGAGTGACGGAACCTATCAAAACTCCACGCTACCGATGGACAGGGAAGCTTTACTTGCACAAGCAGAAACGGGCGGTTTTTTCAGTTATGCCGCAGGGGTAGCTTATCAAGTGCTGATTCACTATGCCGTAGGTGGGATTGAGATTGATAATTACCGAACTGACTTACCTGTAAAGAAGGGGTTGGCATCCAGTGCGGCACTTTGTGTTCTCGTTGCCCGTGCTTTTAATCGCTTGTATGACCTCAAGATGACCATCCGGGAGGAAATGGAGATGGCTTACCTAGGGGAAATTACTACGCCTTCCCGTTGTGGTCGGATGGATCAGGCTTGTGCTTATGGTAATCGACCCATTTTAATGAGCTTTGATGGTGAAGGCATTGATGTTACTGAACTCAGTGTGCCAAAGAATCTATTTTTTGTAATTGTCGATCTTGGTGCTGGGAAAGATACGCAGGAAATCCTGAATCAACTCAACCAGTGTTATCCTTTTGTCGTCAACGAAGTACAACAAAATGTCCAACATTATCTCGGTTCAGTCAGTTCTCAACTGACACAGGAAGCTGTTAAAGCCCTGCAACGGGGAGATGCTGAACAAATTGGTGTTTTGATGAAACAGGCACAGACTGAATTTGACAAGTATTTAATTCCTGCTTGCCCATCGCAATTAACCGCGCCTATTCTGCACGAACTTCTCAATTATGAACCGATTCAGCCGTATATTCTGGGTGGTAAAGGTGTTGGTTCACAAGGTGATGGTACAGCACAATTTATCGTAAAAGATGAAGATAATCAACAAAAAATTATTGAAATTATTGAGCGAGATTTTCCTCAGATGCAAGGTTTAAAACTAACTATCAACGCAGAAAAAAAAGTTCGTAAAGCGGTAATTCCAGCCGCAGGTTTCGGCACTCGCCTGTTTCCAGCAACTAAAGGGGTTAAAAAAGAGCTATTCCCAATTATTGACCGTGATGGTCGTGCCAAGCCTGTGATTATGGTGATTGTTGAAGAAGCGATGAGTGCGGGAATTGAAGAAATTGGGATTGTTGCCCAAAAAGGCGATCGCGCTCTATTTGAGGACTTTTTTAAGACTCCACCAAGCGAAGAACTTTTCAAAAAGCTATCCCCAGAAAATCAGGAATACAGCCAATATTTACAAGACTTGGGAAATCGAATTACAATCTTGACGCAGGAGGAGCAGGAAGGCTACGGTCATGCTGTGTACTGTGCTAAGGAATGGGTGAAGGATGAGCCATTTCTGCTGATGCTTGGCGATCACCTTTATGCGTCTGATACTGAAAGCTCTTGTGCGCGTCAAGTGCTAGATGTTTATGAACAAGTAGGTCAGAGCGTTGTTGGCTTGAGTGTGATGCCAGAGGCAATACTTCATAAAGTTGGTTGCGTGACAGGGTTTTGGCAAGAGTCAGACTCAATTCTTTCTGTGACACAGATTTATGAAAAGCCGGATATTGAATATGCGCGATCGCATCTCCATGTGGAAGGAATGGCAGATGATTTATTTCTTGGTCTATTCGGTATCTATGCGCTAAAGCCTAAGATTTTCGACTTTCTAGAAGAACACATTAGCCAAAATTTTCGCGAGAGAGGTGAATTTCAGCTAACGTCTTGTCTCGATCGATTGCGACAGGAGGAAGGCATCACAGGATACCTTGTTAAAGGTCAGTATTTTGACATGGGAATGCCAGAGTTTTATCGGCAGACGATGATTGATTTTCGTAATGCAGGGCAGTAGTTAATTGGTTGTTGGTTGTTCATAGAGTCTCTTGTCCAAAGAGAGTTTTCAATTGCTCTTGAGCAACTTCATCTCCTGCAAGAGATTCTGTACCAATCTGGGCGAGTTGCAATCCTCCTGAATCATCGACATTCACTGCCTGCCAGTAGGTGTAACTATACATGGAATGCGATCGCATTTTTAGCGGCTAAGGCAGTGGTGGCAATGATAATGGGATGTGAACCTGATAGTTTTGTTGATGCTTTTTTGCCCTCAAGGTTCGTTAGTTGATGAACCTGTAAGAGCAAGAGAAATAGAAAATGCGATCGCTCCTCAAGAAATGTTGTGCTTTCCTAAAAGGGTTTGCGGAAGTAATAGCTAACTTGCCATTACCTGGCGAATTGCTGTGTCGAGCAAGTCTATCGCTTTCCCTGAGTAAACCTTGACCAGGCGAGTTTGACCATCTACCACCTCTTGTGACTGCGGTGGGTCGTCGCCGTGCTGTTCCCGGTATAGCCTCGCTGCTTCTTTGCCAATAGCAACTAGCTGGGCGCGTGTCGGGTTATATCCCAAATACATAGCACGGTCTGACACTGACCATTCACTTGGCAAATAAGGTTTAATAATATCTTCTAGGAGAATCTTGCGAACCTGATATTTAAGGGCTTGCTTAATGCCCTCATCCATACAGCCCAACTGCTTAGCGGTATCAATTGCCAGCAGAATAGTATCCAGCCGCTCGCGTGGCGTTTGTAGTACCTCTAACCGATCCATAGTTTTAGTATCATCTTTGACTTCTAACTGTGCCCCCGCCCAGGCAGGGTCAAATCCTTCAGGAAACTCAGTCTTCTCGTCGTAGAAAGTTCCCTGAAGATTTGCCCCGCTCAAGTCTGCTCCATTGAGATTAGCTCCACTTAGTTTTGCGCCGTTTAAGTCTGCTTCACTCAGATGTGCCCCACTCAGGTATGCTCGACTCAAGTCTGCCTGATTCAAGAATGCTTCCTTCAAGTTGACTCCACTCAGATAAGCCCCATGTAGGTTGGCTTCACTCAGGTCTGCCCCACTCAAGTTGATACAACTCAGGTCTGCCCCACTCAAATTTGCTCCGGTGAGATCGGCTTCGCTGAGGTTTGCTCCCTCCGTGTCACCCGGAACCGTAGCACTGAGTTGAGCATCACTCAAGTCTGCTCCACTTAAATTGGCACCGTATAGATTGACATCGTACAGGGAAGCTCTACTCAGATTCGCACCACTCAGATCTGCCCCACTCAGATCTGCCCCACTCAGGTCTGCTTGAGCTAAGTTACACTTAACCAGGTTTGCCTCACACAGGTCTACCCCAATGAAATTCCGTTCCCCTGCTGCATACTTTCTCAAGATGTCAGTCGGTTTATCACGCTCGTAAACTATCCAATCTTCGATAGAACCAACTGTGTAGCAGTCGTAAGAATCAAGCTCATCTTCCCACTCGCGATCGCCTTCATCTACCAGCCGGATGGCTTCTTCTGTGGATTCTGCCTTGACATACACACGCACGTACTCTCTTTCATCACCATATCCCCAATCTGGCTCAAGGACGTAAGCTACTTTGACAATATATTCCTTAACCACCTTGGTTTTCTCAACAATATCTTTTAGTAAATGTGTCTTATTCTAAGTTTTTCCAATATGGCACACAGCGAACAGCTAAGCACATAAGAAGTGCGTCAAACTTTTTGGATGTAATCTTGGGAACACCCTGAAGTGTATGTTTATCAAGGGTCATAGTCACCCTGATAGGTACTGAATATCCGATATCCTGACAACACTAGCGCCACACCAGCGAAACTATGTATTGTACCTGGGTAGGTTTCTTCAGCCTCACTGCCACCGATGCGAATACGAAGTGAGCCAAACCAAGCATAAAAACCTGGAATTAGAGCATCCATGCTGTACGCGATCGCTTTTAATTCCTCATCAGGTATAGACACAGATTTTGGTGATGAAGGCTCTTTTGGGTTGCGATCGCATTCCAGTATTTTGGCTTTCATTGGGATGCACCCGTAATAAAGGAAACTGATGAAACTAACTATTTACGTCTTTGCCGATACCAACGAGCAAGCTTTGCTGGGGGAACCCCTAGGAAATAACCAATGATGATTAATTGATTGATTAGCGTTGTTCTCACTACCCCAAGTTTCTGCCAGCGTCGTCCAGAGGTGAGTACAGGCGCAGGTACAATCGCAATTTTTCCATAGCGCTTCAAACATCGCATCAATTCAAAATCTTCCATGATCGGTAGGTTAAGAAAACCACCAATTTCTTTAAAAATAGAGGCTTGTAAAAAGATTGCCTGGTCACCATAAGGCAGAGAGAGAAAACGCGATCGCCAATTTACCATCTTTTCAATTACACGTATTCCCCATAATTCAGCATCAATTCTCAATTCAAATGCACCAGCAATTGCTCCCGTATTTTGCAGCACTTGGCGAACTAAGGTATCAAACGCAGGTGGTAAATGGGTGTCAGCATGAAGAAACAGTAGAATACTACCTGTTGCAACGGCTGCACCTGCATTCATTTGACTGGCACGCCCACTTGTCACCGCAATGACTTTAACACCAACGGATTGTGCAAGTGCCACGGTTTCATCTTGACTTCCTCCATCGACGACAATTACTTCCACATTCGATGCACCTAAAATTCTTGCCAACACCGCATTAATTGTGTTTGCTTCATTCAAAACTGGAATAATTATCGAAATTTTTTCTGCTTCCATTTAGGGAAGAGGTATAGGCATAAAAAACTGATGAATGATAACTAAAGAGTCAAAAACTTCGTCCTACCAAATCTTCTGGACGGTCAATATCATTAAGGAGGGGAAGAAAAGCGATCGCTAAATCAATACTCTGGGCAATCTCTACCGTTTGTTGCCGCACTTGAGACGTTCCCCAACTCACTTCGACAAACAGTTCTGGAAATAATCGACGCAGCCCTATCAAATAATACCCCCCATCGGCGGCGGGTCCCAGTACTAAGTCATGCTCTTTCAGTGCTTCAAACGCTTGTGTCAGTATCTCTATAGTTAAATCAGGACAATCGGTGCCAATAATCACAACGCCTTGTGCGCCCGCTTCTAACTCGGTTTGAAACGCAACTGCTATTCGGGTTCCCAAGTCGCCATCACTCTGTCGTCGGTAAACCACGCTAGTACCTAACCAATTTTCCATTAGCGGTTGACTACCATCAGAGAAGTAGACGGCGATGGAAATTTGACGTTCACACTGAAGTGCCTTTGCCTTAGCTATCGTTTGTTCCGTCATCTGGCGTTGAAGACTTGCCGCGCCTTCCGCACCCAGAACAGGTATTAGTCGTGTTTTTGTCTTTCCTGGTTCTGGATAACGGGTAAAAATAATTAGGCACTCACTCACAGTTCTTCCTTTAAACTTGTGCAAAGGTGTAGAGTCAAATAGGCTCTTCATCTACCCTTAAGGTTAGGTAAAGAGCGATCGCATCTTCATCTAGCTATAGCCCTTCTCGATTAGATCAGATACAGTCTGACCTCTCTCCTACTCTTGAGAGAGGCTTTGATTCTTACTCCCCTTCCCTCGTAGGGAAGGGGTTGGGGGTTAGGTTTTTTGATGTACAC
Organism: Symplocastrum torsivum; assembly: GCF_059505465.1. NCBI lineage: Bacteria > Bacillati > Cyanobacteriota > Cyanophyceae > Oscillatoriales > Microcoleaceae > Symplocastrum > Symplocastrum torsivum. Next base: position 125,452 of record NZ_JCACKQ010000001.1, read on the forward strand.
GCGCGTAACTGAGAACTGCTATAAAATTCCCCTAATAGTTTGTCATCGCCTACGGAACTCCAGTCCAAGGATAGCTGTAATTTAGTCGGTTTCGACTCAAAAGTTGTGCCAGACCCATTTCCTGCCAAGAACTTTAAAATTTACGCTGTAACATTCCGTTGTGTGATCGCAAATCTAAAATTGAGTAGTTGATTGTCCACTTGATTAGCATAATTTTGGTATTAGGAGGGATTATACTCCTTACCCTCTACCTTTTAGCTGATTTAATTAACTCTCCGTAACAATATTTGAAACTTTTGTAGGAAATACTGGACACTAAATTATGCAGAGGTTCTAATAGAAAAGTCTGTTTAGACTGGAAACTTGGCTTACAAAAACCAGTCAAATCCTCTAAGCGCTAATAGGTACTTTCCATGAAATACGGAATCGATATCGGTCATAACTGCCCTCCCGACATTGGAGCAAAAGGCATCAGGCAGGAAGATGATCTAACAATGGAGGTAGGCAATAAAGTGGTTTTAAAGTTAAAATCACTTGGACATCAAGTGATAGGATGCAGACCTAGCAGTGCTAGTAGTGTTGGTAATTCACTACAGCAAAGATGTAGCATCGCCAATGCTAATAATGTAGATGTTTTTGTATCGATCCATTTTAATTCTTTCAACAAACAAGCTAACGGAACCGAAGTTTTTGCAACTAGTGATACAGGAAGAAGCATCGCCAAGCGAATCCTAGACAACATCGTTAAGCTGGGGTTCTTCAACAGAGGGGTCAAAGATGGCTCACATTTGTATGTTGTTAAAAATACAAATGCGCCAGCTATCCTAGTAGAGTCCTGCTTCTGCGATACTAAGGTCGATATGGATCGCTACAATGCAGAAAATATTGCCAATGCGATCGTAAAAGGATTGACAGGTCAAAGTCCACTGCCTCCTGATACTGATGATAGAACCAGTACACTGGAACTTCAGCAAGCTTTAAACCGATTAAAAATTAGAGATGATAACGGCAAGCCTTTAGTAGAAGATGGCACGATTGATAATGAAACTAAAGCTGCCACCATCAACTTCCAGCAAATTGTTGATATCACTGAAACAGGAATTGCTGGAGCAACTACCTGGCTAGCGATTAAACAGATACTCGCTAAACCTGTTCTCCGAGCAAATCACGCAGCAGGAACAGTTGTAAAATATGTCCAATACCGTGTAGGCGCTCAGACAGATGGCATATACGGGCCAGGTACAGCCGCTGCTGTCGAAAAGTACCAAAAACAACAAGGTCTTTCTGTTGATGGCAATGTTGGACCACAAACTTGGGGAAAACTAATTGGTTAGAAATAATCATTACCTCACAGAAATGTTGATTTAGCTTCCTTCCGATGAACTAAAAAGTAGGCATCATCTAACTAAATCTCTAGGCGCACAGCCAGGTTGAATAACCTGGCTTTTACTACTAAGTTCAAGATAGTTTCGTTTAACTCTGGTTAAGACTATGGCATTTAATCTCAGTGTCCTCAAATTGCCCACAATTAAAAATGGCTCTACTGGCTCTATTGTTAAGGCTTGGCAGAGCTTTCTAAAAGAAGCCGAGTATCCAATTGGTACAGTTGATGGTGACTTTGGTGACATAACTGAAACAGCAACCCGCAGCTATCAGCAAAGAAATGGCTTGGCAGTTAATGGAATTGTCAATAATACAACTTATACAAAAGCCTTAGTCGATGGCTTTATCTACAAAGTTCCCAATCTCACGGCAGAGTTATTATTAACTTACCTAAACTTCGGTGTCGCAGAAGCAAAAGATTTACAAAAGAGTTTAAATACAATAATATCCCCCGATTTAGTAGTAGATGGAGACTTTGGAGCCAGAAGTACTGATGGGTTAGCGCAAGCTTACAAGCAAAGAGATGTACGGTTGCGGGGTGACTTTGAAAACAAGCTTTCCGCGACAACTAAGCAAAAACTGGGGCAAGATTTTGACCTAGGCATGGATATTCTGAACGGGTATGCGAAAATAATTAGATTTCGCTTGAGTGGTCCTCATTGGATTGACTACTTTCCCACAAGTAAGTCAATTTCTGATTTAGCCTCACCTTTTCGTGAAAGAGTGCAATCTTTTCAAAAAGCATTAGTTGAGGCAGGGGCACAGACCATTATCGCGGCTACCTATCGACCGAGAGAACGTGCTTACTTGATGCACTATGCTGCCAAAATTGACCGAGGACAGATTGCCGCAAAAAATGTGCCATCAATGGCTGGTGTTGATATTCAATGGGTACACTACACGGATGCTGGGTCAGTACAAGCGGCTGAACAGATGGTTGAGGCTTATGGTGTGGGTGGAAATCCTGTAGCATTGGAGTCTCGTCACACGCAAAAACTCGCGATTGATTGGAATATTACTTGGGAAGGAACGCTAAAAATTAAGAAGTCGGATGGCGCTATTGTTAGTGTTGGCAGTCCCCCGAATGGAACCAACAATACAGCGCTTCATGCCGTGGGTAGTTCCTATGGCGTTATTAAACTATTAAACGACCCTCCTCACTGGTCAAGTGATGGTCGTTAGCGTCGTCTCTTGTTGGGAAGCTAAGTTCAACGGTGTGGCTTGGTCAATGGATAATGCGATCGCGTCCTTATCCATTAACCTAAAATCTGAGTAAACATGGCATAATCCCGCAATATCGCCGCGTAACACTCACGCTTCAGCATCCAAATGACCCTACCAACATCAAGCCGACTACAGTTCACACCAGACTTGAACATCTGCCGTATCCTAAACGGAATGTGGCAAGTCTCTGGTGCCCATGGACGCATTGACCCAAAACGTGCCATCCAAAGTATGTTTGATTATTTGGATGCTGGCTTTACAACCTGGGACTTGGCAGACCATTATGGCCCAGCAGAAGACTTTATTGGAGAGTTTAGGCGGCAACTGGTCGCTACCCGTGGAAAAGAAGCCTTGTCTAACCTCCAAGCCTTTACCAAATGGGTACCCAGACCAACCCGAATGACTAAGGCATTGGTCGAGAAAAACATTGACATCTCGCTTCAGAGGATGGGTGTTGAAAGCCTCGACCTGCTGCAATTCCATTGGTGGGACTATCGGGATAACAACTACTTAGATGCCCTCAAGTACATGGCCGAACTCCAGAATGAAGGCAAGATTAAACACCTGGCATTAACGAACTTTGATACCCAACATCTGAAAATCATCACCGAAGCGGGTATCAAAATCGTATCCAATCAGGTGCAGTTTTCCCTGATTGACCGTCGTCCTGAAGTTAATATGGTGCCATTTTGTACCGAACATGACATAAAGCTTTTCACCTACGGAACCCTCTGCGGCGGCTTATTGTCAGAAAAGTATTTGGGACAACCGGAACCACGAGGCGGAGAACTTTCTACCGCTAGCTTGAGGAAATACAAGAACATGATTGATGCGTGGGGCGGTTGGAGTTTGTTTCAAGAACTGCTTTCTGTCTTGAAGCCAATTGCTGCCAAACACAACGTAACCATTCCTAACGTCACCGTGCGTTACATTCTGGATAAGCCAGGTGTAGCGGGTGTAATTGTCGGTACTCGCCTCAGTGTGTCAGCGCATGTCGAGGACAACGCCAGGGTATTTGATGTGGCGCTAGACCAGTCTGATTACGACCAACTTGATGCTGTACTGGGAAGGTCACGAGATTTATATCAGCTAATTGGTGACTGTGGTGATGAATATCGGCGTTGAAACTTAGAAATGGTTAACTCAAGCCACTCAAGCGTTATTAGTGGTTGGTTATTTGAGAATTCTGGAAAAAATAAAACCCCGCTGCTGATGGAGAGGTAGCGGGGAAAGTAGGATATGTCTTTCTAAGAAATACTGCTCTTGTTCATCAAGCAGCTTCACCCAATTGGGTGAGTATACTCATACCATCTCAAGGTTTATCGCTACACATGAGTTATTTCAGGCACCGGGAATAGAGAAAAAGAATGTATTGAAAGCGAGAGTCACCAAAGCCTTGACCTGTACTATAGCAGTTAGCACTCAGCTATCAGCCATCAGCTTTTTTGTTTTCCTGACTAGTAGCGCTTGTTTCACAGCCTTTAGCCTCACCTCATTTAACTGAGAACTGCTATATCCACCAAGAGTGAAATGGTATGTCTTATCAGGATTTTGGCGCTCGAAAGCCTTTCAACACTTTCTCTACCTGTTGTTGAACCTCCGTCTTCGAGGTAGTGCTGAGTTGCCGAAGCTGTTGTTTAGCTGCTTTTTCGGGTATAGCGATAAAGCTTTGAATTAATTCCATTTTCTTGCCCTCAACTGCTTACTCTTTGACAGTAGAAAATTCACACGGGTTCCCGTCGCCGCCGTGTGCAACTCGTTTAACTGACTGTCAAACTGAGCAAGTTCACCCTATTCTCAGGTCTGTTTGGCGCTTAAAGATGGACAATTTCCAAACTGGCTAACAAATCTATCTTTAGAAAGAGGGCAAAGGTACTCTCACAATAAGATATTTATATATATAATATTGTTAAGCGTCAGAATATACCTTAGAAAAAATAAAACCCACTAACGTGAATTCGTCAGTGGGAGAACTATCAATCATTATCATTGTATCCTAGCAAGGATAATAGCTAACTTCAGCCAAATAGCGCAATTAAACTGCGCCATTTAGCTGAGTTTTTAGTTAAAAAAAGTGCTAGGAAATCTGTAAGCGAGGGTTAAAGGTTTGGGAAAAGCCTCTAACCTTTAACGTCTTAGCCTAGTAGGCTTACTTTTGTCTCAAGCAACTTTGCAGGAATTGTTACTGAGATAAGTAATCTATTAGATCAGAGAATAGCTTTCAAATTCAGCCCCCACGACATTCGTAGCGGGAGGGATACCGGAACTTAGAGCTTGATCGGACAAGCTAATTGTAGAGTCTGGGAGGTAATCGTTCATCCCAAGACTAACTTGGCTATCCTCTCCGTAAGTAGTGTTGCTACCAAGAGCAATTTCCGCACCCGTAATGTCTGTATTAGTCTTAGCAATTTGCTCTGGTGTGTCCCAAGGTGTCAGTCCACCGACCGTTGCTTGAGAACTAGCGATCGCATCTCCCTCTAATTCCCCATACATTCGAGCCAACGCACCCGTGAAACCAGCGTTGTAGTCGAGGGCGACCTCATTGGTGATGTAGTTAGTGCGATCATCGGTGTAGGCATTATCGTTAGGTGCCGAGGGTCCACCGACAAGAGCACCAACAAGGACGTTGCGATTATCAACAGGGTCGTTAATGTTATTCGTGGTGGAGCCGTGGGCCCCGCGATGATGGGGATTCTGCGGCGAGTTTTCACCGAAACCAACCATGTAGCTGCGGTTGTTGGGGTTGTCGCCGAGAATGTAGTCAATCTGCCCCTCAGCAAAGTCGGAGTAGCGATTGTTGGGGTCATTCACAGTGTCGCTGTAGATGCCTGCAAGGAAGGCAGTGTTGGCACTGTATCGGAGTGAACCCCACTGACTAAGCCAAGCCAAGCCACCGGGAGTGTAAGTGATGCCCCCACCGCTCTTGTCTGTCCAGTGGTTTAGCCAGCCTTCAACATCATTACGGTACCGGGAATTACCAGTCTCCTGGGCAAGAAGGATAGCTGCACCATAAGATTTGTCATCCCAGGATTGAGTCCATCCTTGATTAACACCCTGATAGTAAGATTCAGCTTTGTCGAGGTAGGTAGTGTCAGTTGCCCCAGTCGCCTCGATCGCATTGTGAACCCAAGTTGCCCCCCAGACAAGTTCGTCGTTGTAGCCGCTGTAGGAATTGTAGAAGTTGGCGGCATCAGGGATGGAATCAGAATATTTGCCACGATAGGTGTCGGCAAAATTGTAGAGTTCAACGGCGTGATCGAGGAGGAGATCAGCGTAAGCCGTGTCAGTTGGTCGAAAGACAATCGAGGCAGCAGCAAGGGCGGCAGCCGCTTCACCAGCGAGATCTGAGCCTGGATGCTGAGCGTCGATCTTGAATGCTGGGCGTGCCATAGTCATATTTTCGGCTGGTCCCCAGAAAGCATGGTCGGGTCCACCCAGTCCGACTTGTCCCCAGAACTCATTGGGCGCTGTGTGGGCTTTAATGATGTAATCAGTGCCCCACTTGATAGTGTCAAGGATGTATGGTAATTGACCGCTTTGTTCGTAAGCGTCACGGTATTCAACAACACCCCAACCCAGCATGGTCATTGAGGAAGCCATTGGCAAGCCGAACTTAACATGGTCACCAGCATCGTAGTAACCGCCAGTGAGGTCAACGCCGACATCGGCACCATCTTTGAGGGCAGAATCACCGCGCCATTCAACACGATTGGTTGCAGGCAGGTCACCGGAGCGTTGAGCTTCATAAAATAAGATGGATTTCTCAAGTGCTTCGCCGTAGTTGAAAGCCCCTGGCTGTGGTGACGATGGGGAATCGTTATCTTGAATGGTGGCTATACCCTGAGCATCAGCAATTGTGGCGTTGGTGGGGCTAGATAGGTTGAGACTAAAGGTTTCATTCACCTCATCAAGAGTGTCACCGTTGACTTGCACGGTGATAGTTTTTGAGGTTTGACCAGGGGCAAAACTAAGTGTATTTGAGGTGGCAGTGTAGTCTGAACCCGCTGTAGCAGTGCCATTAGCAGTCCCATAGCTGACGTTTATCGCCTGAGTGCTAGCCGCTGAGAGGTTAACCGTGAAAACCGCATTGGTAGTCCCATTGTCCCCTTCAGTGAGGGTGACATCATTAATGGATAACTGCGGGAGTACTGGGGCAAGATCATTATCAATAATCGTGCCTACGGCTTGAGCATCACTGATAGTGGCGTTGGTAGGGTTAGACAGGTTGAGCGTGAAATTTTCGCTACCCTCAGCAAGAGTATTACCAACGATAGGCAGGCTAATGGTTTGTGAGGTTTGACCAGGAGCGAAGCTAAGCGTGTTTGAGGTGGCAGTGTAGTCTGAACCCGCTGTGGCGGTGCCATTAGCAGTTGCGTAGTTGACGCTTACCGTCTGAGTGCTAGCTGCCGAGAGGTTGACGGTGAAAACTGCATTAGTGGTACCACTGTCGCCTTCAGTAACAGTTACATCGTTAATAGACAGGGTAGGCAATAGTCCTGGTGTACCAAGCGGCTGTCCGTTGAGAACGTAATCACTCGGATCGGTGGTAGTGGTTATGTTGCCGGGACCGGCTTGGAAACCGAAGGCGGTAGTAGCACCCGCAGGGATAGTACCATTCCAGCTAGGGTTGCGGATGACGTAATGATTGCCTTGGCGGCTGACAATTTCAGCGTTCCAGATGTTTGTAATCTCGAACGGGGCATCAAACTCAAGCGTCCAGTTACTCAAGTTGCTGGTGCCATTGTTAGCAATGGACATATTGGCAGTGAAGCCACTACCCCAATCATTTGTTACCGAGAATTGAACAGTATTCATTTAGGGTCAGTTCTAAGGTGTACACAACGATTGAATTAGCGACAATATTTCTTTTTCATCAACAAAAATGCCGCTCATTAGTGACTCTCAATAGAAACTGCAAGCCTCTCCTAAAAGTGTTGGTTAACTGAGAATTATCTCTGCCAAAAACTTAGAGTTTTGATTTAATTCTCATGAAGCATCTTCATTTTTCTCTCCTATGGGTGCCATTATTTTTGTAAAGGTTCATTAAAAGTTTAAATTTGCAAGACATTTGGAATTTAAATAACTCTCAATAGAGAATTAGCTCAAAGCTTGCTCACGTAATGTTTAAGCGAAAGCCTAAGCCAATCAATATTCTTTTGAATATATAAAGTTGTTATAAAATAAGTTTTTACTAGAGTTAATAAAACAGGGAAATTTAGGAAAATTGATTGTTGTAGCAAAGCATATTTAGTTTATAAACTTTACTAAGAGTTTAAATTCCCTTTAAGGGACGGGCAAGATGCCCATCCCACAAGATTTTCAAAAATTTGCCTATGCCAAATTGAATGCTTGTCAGCTTAGCAATCCCCAGCCTACTTGTAGAGACTAAGCTTCCCAGATTAAATAAGCTCCCCAGATTGCTGCAACAAACGCCAGCAGTGTTAGCCAGATTGGATAGTGAGCTTGCACGACTTTGCCGGAAGCACGTAGGGTTTCAACGTCAAGCCAAGGCGTTGCACCCCGACGTAACCATCCAGTCACTGTCACTTGCTGATCGACCAAATCTTTAGGACGAGTGCGTTGAGGTAAAAGGTTACCAAAAGGACCAAGATAAGACGAGTAGTGGAGTCTCACTAAACCTGTGGAGGTTTGCAAGATTAAATCCTGTCCTAGCCAGTTAAGTAAGCCACGACGCCCTAAGAGGTTACCCGTGAGTTGAAGCGGCTGGCTATCGGCGGGTACGGTAGCTGGATTGGCAAAAGACTCTCCCAAATCGGGTTCATTTCGGACAGCCGCAGGTTTGATATCAGGAAAGTAGCGATTAATCCAGGCAAACAGGCAGAGGCTGAACACGATCATGATACAAGCGTTGAGAAACGGGCCAGCGTTGTGTAGCCAGATGAGTTGCCAAACATTGAGCTGATCGCTAATTTTCCCAATTACCCAGAGGATAGCTCTGAGAAGACTGCCCAAGACTAACCCAGCCAAGAGGGTGCTTTGCAGCAGAGGTAAGGCTTTAAAGATGTTGGTAAGTTTGGACACCAGTGCTGCATTATTAGGACTTGCAGGCGCGATCGCAGGTAAATCTAACTCAGTCTCCAACTTCCAGAGTTGGGCGTAGCGGGCAAGCATCGCTAAACGCTCACCGAGGAGTGGGTGAGACGTACTGAGGATTAACCAGTCACGGTAACGGTTCGTGCAGTCCCAGGTTAAAACATCTTCAAAGGGTGTTAGGGGAGAACAACTGCTGAGGAGAATTGCCTGCCGATAGCCTACAGGCTGCATTAAATTAAAGCTTTCCAACAACCCGCTAGTTAGGCGAGTGGTTTGGATGTCTTGGGTAATTCCAAGGGCAATTTTTAGTAAAGCACGGGTCATGCCATTGGGGTTGCCTGTTGTTTCTACAGCAAGGCGATCGCTATAGTAAACTCTGGCTCTAGAAAACCACAGCAATGGTAACTGGAGTATCCAGTAAATCCCATAACTTAAAGAGGCAATCACACCTGTGATGCCCAAGATAATTGGTGGAATAATCTGTTGGGCTGAGGGAAACTTATTTCTCGCCAAATTGGCTAACCGCTCTCCTGACTGGGTGAGCAGCCAATAAACCATGTAGGGTAGTTGGATGAAAAGTACGCCCAGAGACATCAAGATAAAATCTCTATGGACGATGTGTCCTAATTGACTCGTGTAAATAGTAGCAATCTCATCATCTGCTAACTGTGCCAATAAGCCTTCACTGACAACAATCCGAGCCGTGCGGGGCAGATTGCCATAGGTTAATGCGACAGGGGCATTAGTGGGTAAAATTCCTAACTTGGGTAACGGGATGCGGCGTTTGCGGCAAAGACTTTGTATTACCTTCCCCGCTTCTGGGCTACGGGAGGAAAGTTGCGACAGGCGTAGGGGTTCAAGACCATAAAAACGTTTCAATAGCAGATCAATTAACCAGGGAGATGCAATTAGCAGGATTCCCAGAAAGATGAGGAGTGCTGGGGTTGAGTTGCGGTAGAAGAGTTGAATCGGACTGAAAATGGGCAACTTGACCAGAATAATGTTCGTTTGCCTCATTGCAAATTCAACAACAAAACGCAGCACCCAAAAAAAGGCGATCGCACTGAGAATTTCCACAACCCACAGGCGTATAAACTTCAGGGGTTTGAGCGGTCGCCAGTCTTTAGCACGTCCGCTGTTGCGCCATTGGGTGAAGAGTGCAGGTTGAGGTGTGGAGAGTGGTAAGTCAGGAGTGGGAAGTTGGGTAGGGTGTTCTGCTACAGATTCAGAACGTTCTGGTATTGGTGCTTCGGTGGGAGTAAGGTTGCTTTGCCTGTCCTGAGTTGTGGAGTTAGGAGGCAAATTCTTCGTAGAACCTGTTAACGGCTGTTTGATTTTAGAGGGTGTTCTCCGTGGGGGGGATTTGGGAGTGGAGGGAGTTGGATTAAAGGCGACAAAGCCTGTTGATGCTGAATTTGGATTGTTGAGCCCTTCTGGTTCAAACGTCTCTAGATCTTGAGGAGCATTACTCAAGCCAAAGTTTTGAGGTCTAGGGGAGGGGAGGTTTTCCCCTGTCAAGTTGGATAGGGTAGTGGTTGCCCACTCCCTAACCTTGGGATCAATATGTTTAGCTAGGGTTTGGCAACGGGCGATCGCTTTTTCAGGGTCACCGCTACGGTAGTATGCCATTACTAGCCCTTTTGAAGCCCGTACAATCAGAGAATCGTCTATCTCCGTCTCATAGACACCCTCAAAATGTGCGATCGCAATTGGGTAGTTTCCCTGCTTCAGAGCAGCTAGACCAGTATCAAGCGAAGGATTGGGAACAGAGGCCATAATCTTCTTTCATGCTGTTCCTTAACATACCCTTACAAGGGTAATCTCCGATCAAGTAATTTGCTGAATTGGGAATTGGGAATTGGGAATTGGGAATTGGGAATTGGGAATTGGGAATTGG
>NZ_JCACKQ010000002.1:0-130623 GCF_059505465.1 Symplocastrum torsivum
TTGGGAATTGGGAATTGGGAATTGGGAATTGGGAATTGGGAATTGGGAATTGGGAGAAGAAAACCAATGATGAGTCAACTTAAAATCAAACTTACAATTAGTGCGTTGCTCTTGCTTGTGGGTTGTGGTGAGGCAAAGAGTCCTTCAACGCAAACTCCAGAGACATCTCCTCCACCCGTCACTACCACTACACCCCAAACTACCAATTCTTCCCCAGTTGAGAGTCCAACAGTAGCGACTGCCCCTACTAGCAGCAACAGGCCTCAGGGCACAACAGCAGCAGCCCCTAATTCAACTGCACCTAATCAAACCAAGCTTATTTCAGCAGAGGGAATTGGTGAAGCGAAGGTAGGGATGACGTTCGGGGAACTCAAAAAGCGATTGGGGACGAAGGCGCAGTTTCAGGTAAAGTCACCCTTTATTGTTGATTTTGATGCGATCGCTATTGTCCAATCCGGGCAAGCGCAATATTACATTCTTTACCCAGCCGGAGTACCTTTAAGTGACTCCGATATCATTGAAGCGCTAGTCACAGATAATCCTAACTACCGAACTGCTCAAGGCATTGGTTCTGGAACACCAATCACACAAGCTGAGGCAGTTTACGGAGAGGCAACCTTATCGTACAGCACTGTTAATGAGTCGAGAGAATACGTCAAGTTTGCCAAAGACCCTTCAGAAGCGATCGCCTTTCGGGTTGCGGCACCGAAAGGACAGCAATTTGCCGGAAATTATCCCTCCTCCACAGCAGAATTAAAGGAAACAAAAGACTTCCAAAAACCAGCATCTATCGGCTTTGTTGAAGTTTATTGTAGACAAAACTGTCCTCTTCCTTCGCCAAATTAATAGAAGCAGAAAGCTGTCAGCTATCAGCCATCAGCTTTTTTGTTTTCCTAACTCCAAGGTGGTTTAAAGTTTGAACGCGAATTTCCGATGACACCACAATGCACCCCTTCAATTTCTGCTACGTTTGACCTCTACTTATCAAAATTATCGACTGTGACAGTTGGAAGGGCGGAATATGGGATTGATGCGACTTGAGCCTATTTGAACACATCACTAGAAAACATCTCTGTCAAGGTACGCAGATAAGGTATAAAGGCTGCCATATCGTCTGGAGATAGACGATCATGCATATCCCAACCTAGAGTTTTTATCATGTCTTGCACTAATCTCCAGCTCACGCGCAGACGAGGATATAGCATCACGCATAAGGGAAAGAGTTCTCGCTGCACCGAGTGAATATCATCCTCTAACACGCATAGGCACAGATAAACCTGAAACATCTCAACATCCCGAATGCTAGCTGTCTTGACGGTGATGCTATTTAGAGGACCACTGTAACTTGCGTATTTGGGATGTTGACGGCATATCTGTTGACAAACCGAGACAGCAATTTTGCTACTAACAGGTAGAAGATGCTGAACGGCACTTAGCGCTGGAGAATCAAAGGAATGGTTCGCAGCAGCTTCGTATGCCGCCTGTAGTGGCATATACATGTGGTCATCCATCACCTTCAAGTAAGGTATCCACAGCGCTTGTTCTGCGGGGGAAAGCCACTTCAGCAACATCTGACCTGTGTAGTGGAACTGCATACTGACGAAGCCAATTGCACGGCGGTCAACACTTGTATATTTTTGCCGTACCTGACCAAAGTCTTTACTCACAACCACAGACAAGCGTCTTGGTGTTGTGTGTTCTGAATAAGCCGCCAAAGCTTTTTGAAATAGGTGACGGGTATCTGCAGCAATCTGTAAGGGATTGATCAAGTTTGGGTCAATACCGTGACGACGAATCTCTTCTGAGAGCAACGTTTCCGTCAAAGACCAAGCTTGAGCGCTAGCCAACGTTAAGTTTTGCCTCAGCTTATCAGACGTGCGCTCTCGACCTTCTTTAGATGTAACCTCTTTGAGATTTTCATCTTTTTCAATCGATGGCTGCTCCTCCATACCTGTAACGGAAACATAATATTTCCGTGCCCAAAGAGCAGCAAGAGAATGCACGTTTGATTTTGACGACTGACGGGCTGAAATCTCAGGAGAGTGAGATGCGGACACGGCGGATGCTAATTGGTGAGTCATATAAAACATCCCGCTAGAAACCCAGTTTCTTATAGGGAATATGGGAGGAAAGCGGGGCGGGTGATGTCGCTTCCTTTATAGATAACTGTAGATAAATTGGTTCTAGTTCTTAGGGATATAGGTTAGGAACTAGGTAAAATGCGCTTGTGTTAGATGTCTTCCCTAGAAGGGGATCTGCTTTGGCTTGGCTGGATGACCCTGTATGAAAAGAAACGATAGCATATTAGTACTTTTACCTATTTTACTTATTTCTAAGTAAAAAGATTTACGAATATTAAAATAACTAAAGATTTCTCAGAATTCTCCTGAGCGATTTGACCAAAATGCCTTCTGCTCTGTCACAAGAGTGTAGAGTCCCAAAAGCTGTACATTCATTGATTAGCGTGCCCATTGTTGCAAGATGTAGGCATAGTATTGTTCCTTCTTTACCTTATTCATCGCTTGAATTACTCTACCGCCAGACTTAACTTTGGTTTGTCCCTGACTCTTGCCGCTTGTCACAATTACGGTTTCCCAATCGCGTAGTTCATAAAACTCTGGATGAGCTAAATAGGCGGTAGCCAGAACATCCCAGAAGTAATAATCTTGCGTTGTCACGAGTGCATAACATTGCCCTGCGAAATCTGAGAGAGGATATCGACGTTGTTTTGTTAGTTGACGGACAAATTCTGTTGTTACTGGCACCGTGTTGGTGATATCCAAGGGACACAGCACAATTGGAATCTGTGTCTGCCACACCCGATAAGCAGCAACAGGGTCCCAGTAAACATTCCATTCTGCTGAACCATCCTGACCTGGCTCGATGTCTGGAGCAATGTTGCCAGGAACATTAATCGCACCACCCATCCAAATAATCTGTTTGATTTTGGCTTCGATCCCCTTGGCTAGATCAAGGGCAGACGCTACGGTTGTCAAGGGACCTGTCACGAGTAATGTTACTGGTTCAGGTGCCTCAAGTAGTACGCGCACCATGAATTCTTGACCGGATTGGGTCAACACAGGTGTCTGAATCTCTTCGGGTTCGTTAAGGATGGGGAGATGATCAACGACAAAGGAATCGCGGCGGTAGAGGGTGGGAAAAGGATTGATACCCCGCACGGTACTCTCTGCAACGGGGATGTCTGAACGCCCGACCAAATCCAAAATCTTGCGTGTGACGCTTACAGCAGGTTGGATGTAGCAATCGGCAGGAGTAACAACAAGACCAATCGGCTGGATGTGTTCCATCGTCAGCAGCAGCAGTAGGGCTAGATAATCATCTACACCGCCATCGTGATCCATTAGCACTAGCTGTTTCGTCATAGATGTCTGCCTAAACTAAAATTATTAATCAGTTCTTTTACAATTTTTAATAATAAATCTAATAATTAAACGTCCATGCACCTAACTTATTTCGGAGCAAATAGCTGGCTAGTTGAACTGGGGTTGCAACGGATACTGATTGACCCTTGGCTAGTTGGTTCGTTGGTTTTTGGCAATTTGGGTTGGTTGTTTAAAGGTGAGCGATCGCAACCACTAGCTTCTCTACCCGATAAGATTGACTTGATTATTCTCTCTCAAGGTTTAGAAGACCATGCTCACCGACCCACATTAGAGCAACTAAACCGGACAATCCCTGTTGTTGCTTCTCCCAGCGCGGCTAAGGTAGTGGAACAGTTAGGCTATACCCAAGTAACGAGTCTTAGCCCTGGTCAGACATTCACTCTAGCTAATCAAATTGAAATTCGAGCGTTACCAGGAGCACCGATTGGACTACAGGTAGAAAACAGCTATCTCCTGAAGCATTTGGATAGCGCGACAACGCTCTATTACGAACCACATGGTTTTCCTCCGGCTGAGTTAAAAAAATATGCACCTGTGGATGTTGTCATTAGTCCTGTGGTGAGTTTAGAGTTGCCGCTAGCTGGAGCAATCATTAAGGGCAGTAAAACGGCTTTGCAGCTCGCTCAATGGCTGGAACCACAAGTATTTCTTCCAACGGCAGCGGGTGGTGATGTGAAGTATGAAGGATTAGTGAATTCTTTGCTGCGTACTGTTGGGAGTGTGGATGAATTGCGATCGCAACTGGCTCTACACAACCTGCAAACCCAGGTAATTGACCCTCAACCTGGAGAACCGATCAACTTAGAACTCTTGCATCGGGTCTCTTAAAATAAACTCCAGTCACACTTTACAAAATATCTTGTAACAGCATGATGTTGCTTAAGTCTAGTAATCCTGACTGGGACAATATTCTTGATTTTTAAGGGGAATAGCTGAACCAAAGTGCAGAACTGCCTTATTTTGCATTATTAGGAAATAGTTTTTCCTCTTAAATAAAGCCTCAATAGTACTAAAGTATTAAGATTAAATGATTGATTGAGCAGCGAATGCTCATTAACTTCTGCCTCTTTAGTAAGAAAAGATTTAAAACTACCTAATATTTCTCTACCTTTCGATTATTCCCTCTGATAGAGGTGCCTAGCTTCTTAACGTTGATATTCTAGGTGCATAAAGAGAAAAGAAAACGTTGATAAAAAGGAAGAAGAAGATATGGGTATTATTGCTTGGATTATTTTAGGTTTAATTGCAGGTGCGATCGCCAAAGCCATTTATCCCGGTAACCAAGGTGGCGGTATCCTTGCCACGATGGCTCTTGGTATTGTCGGTGCCTTACTTGGTGGTTGGCTGGGTAGCGCTCTAGGTATAGGAGGAGCATCAGCCGCTTCAGCCGGAGCCTTATCGATACCTGGTATTATCTTTGCGGTTCTAGGTGCAATGCTCGTTATCTTCATCTGGGGCTTAGTAACCAGACGAGCTGCATAAATCACTCAAAAAGCTTTGTTCTAAACATAAACGAGAAAAAAACGTTAATCAACTAAGTTAAGGAGAGAACCAAATGAACATCATTGCTTGGGTTATTTTAGGTCTAATTGCTGGTGCGATCGCTAAAGCTATTTACCCAGGAAATCAAGGCGGCGGTATCTTCGCAACAATTGGTTTAGGGATTTTAGGTTCTCTAGTTGGAGGTTGGCTAGGTAGCACGTTACTAGGGATCAGTACATCAGGAGCTTTCAGTATTCCTGGTATCCTCTTTGCTGTCATTGGTGCCCTGATCCTTATCTTCATTTGGGGCTTAGTAACCAGACGCGCCGCCTAAACAGCTTCAAAAGCTTTCCTAAATTGATCGCTCAAGTATTTTCCCCCATCTCTTCAATGGGGGATTTTCCATGAATTTAATTTTTAAGATTTAGAAATACCTGAAATTTTGTTGAGTGTGCATAAGTTAGTTAGCAAATTTAATGATCAACTTAAATCAGTCTCTTGAGTAGAATGGGCAAAACCCTACTCAGGAATCAGAAGGTAACAAGTAGCAACCTGGAAACGTTAAATTAACAGTGTTTCCCAAGTAAACGGCGAGGAGATGTAAGATGTTGGAATTGTACCAATTTGAACTGTCGCAATACTCTGAAAAAATACGGCTAATCCTGGATTACAAGGGGCTAGCTTATCGCAAAATTGAAGTCACCCCAGGAGTAGGACAGCTAGATCTCTTCCGACTGTCTGGTCAACGGCGAGTACCAGTCCTCAAAGATGGAAGTACAGTGATTAGTGACTCCACCGCGATCGCAATGTATTTGGATCGCAAGTACCCAGACAAACCCTTAATCCCAACAGATCCTAAAGAACGTGGCTTATGCTTGCTCATGGAAGAATGGGCAGATGAATCGATTGGTCTTAAAAGTCGTAAGGTGTTGTTTGGCGCATTAAGCCAAAATCCAAGCTTCCGCACCTCAGTTTTACCCAATACCGCGCCTGATTTCCTCAAGACTGTCGTAGGTGCTGTTCCTCCAGAACTTCTTGACCTCTTGGGTACTGGTGTTGGGTTTGGTGGAGAGGCGATAAAAGAAGCAAAAGATGGTCTGAAGCAAGATTTAGAAGCCTTGAGTCTGCTGCTTTTAGATCGTCCCTATCTGGTTTCAGATACCCCTTGCCTTGCTGATTTTGCGGTAGCAGGCTTAAGTATGCTACTCAAGTTTCCTGCGGGCCCCTACCTGGATTTGCCAGAAGCCCTTAAAGGTAAGGGAATTCCTGGTTTAGCCGATAGCACTCTTTACGAAACATTTTTCGATTGGCGCGATCGCATCTATGCTGATTACCGTAAGCCATTGACAGCTTCTACTACCACACCAAGTAGTGGTTCTGCACCGACATCAATTGAAATTGATTAGAGTCGGTTTAGGACTTACGCAAAATTATTCATCAAAGGCTAAACGCTAGCTGTAGCAGGGTGTGTTTTTTAACGCACCCTGCTACTAGATTTTCTGCGTAAGTCCTGAAATTAATTAATGATGCAGTATGACAAAAGGCAGACGGTAGAGGGGATGCATATTGACGGGACTTGGTTTCAGTATGAAAGCGAGAGTCAAGAGTCGTCTTGGCGACTGCTATAGATGCCACTAGATGCAAAATAATGGTACTTATGTACTATTAGCAGGTATGATTAGTTTCCTTTGTGTTTTGAAGGTAACTGACGGTTGGGGAATAAAAAAAGAGCTGTCAGTTGCATTTGACAGGGCAAGAATACGAGATAAGTAAGTTAAACCTGAGATATGCTTTCTAGCATTAGAACAGTTGCCGCGATGAATTTAGATCAGCCATTAGGCTCAGTTATTCAAGGTTCTCTTTCCGCAGGATTGGAAGTGCGTTTGCACCCTGATGTCTCTGTGGAAGAGATGCGAGTTGGCAAATTTTTGGTAGTCCAAGGCGTGCGATCGCGCTTTTTCTGTATGCTCACTGATGTCACTCTAGGAACATCCAGCCAACGAATTCTTGCCAACCCTCCCAGCGCTGACGATGACTTTTTACGAGAAGTTTTGGCTGGTAGTGGCACGTTTGGGACAGTTAATCTCACGCCAATGCTGATGTTTACGCCACAAGAGTTGAGCAATGGGAAGTCAGCCATTGTCCTTAATGGAAACACTTCACTTGGCTCCTTTCAAGCCCAAAGTAGCGAGAGTATGGAATTGTTGCCAGTGAAAACAATTCCTAGCCACTTCTCTCAGGTATATGACGCAAGCGATCGCGATTTTCGTGCTGTCTTTGGTTGGGAAGATGACCCGACTCGGCGGAATTTTGCCATTGGTCAGCCCCTTGACATGGACGTTCCCGTATGCATCGATTTAGATCGATTCATCGAACGCAGTAATGGTGTCTTCGGCAAATCTGGCACGGGAAAATCTTTCCTGACTCGGTTACTACTATCGGGAATTATCCGCAAGCAAGCGGCAGTTAACCTAATTTTTGATATGCACTCGGAATATGGCTGGGAAGCCGTCTCGGAGGGCAAACAATTCAGCACGGTAAAAGGCTTGCGCCAGCTATTTCCCAGCCAGGTGCAGGTTTACACCCTCGATCCCGAATCAACCAAACGTCGGGGGATACGTGATGCCCATGAACTTTATCTCAGCTACGACCAAATTGAAGTCGAAGACATCATGTTGGTGCGTCAAGAGTTAAACCTTTCTGAGGCAAGTTTGGAAAATGCGATCATTCTCCGTAACGAGTTTGGCAAATCCTGGATTACTCAGTTGCTCAATATGACCAATGAAGAAATTCAGATGTTTTGCGACGAGAAGCGAGGCAACAAATCCTCAATCATGGCATTGCAGCGCAAACTGCTGCGCTTGGATGAGTTGAAATATATGCGTAGCGCTTGTCCACATAACTATGTCGATCAGATTTTGCAATCCCTAGAAGCGGGTAAGCATGTGGTGGTGGAATTCGGTTCCCAGTCCAATATGCTGTCCTATATGTTGGCAACGAACGTGATGACTCGCCGCATTCATGGCAGCTATGTACGCAAGGCAGAGAAGTTCTTGCAGTCGAAAAATCCAATTGATCGCCCCCGCCCACTCGTCATTACCATCGAAGAAGCACACCGTTTCCTCGATCCCGCTACAGTTCGTCAAACAATCTTTGGGATCATTGCCCGTGAGATGCGTAAATACTTTGTCACCCTACTGGTAGTCGATCAGCGTCCTTCTGGGATTGACAACGAAGTGATGTCCCAGATTGGTACCCGTATTACAGCCTTGCTGAATGATGACAAAGATATTGAGGCAATCTTTACAGGGGTATCTGGGGGGCAAAGTTTGCGATCGGTACTTGCCAAACTCGACTCCAAGCAACAAGCCTTAATTCTAGGTCACGCCGTCCCGATGCCAGTCGTGGTGCGGACTCGTCCTTATGACGAAAAATTCTATGCCGAAATTGGTGATACAGCTTGGGATGAAATGAGTGATGAAGAAGTATTCGCTGCTGCCGAAGCTGCTAAAGCTGATTTGGGGTTTTGAGGCTATAGGCAATGTCTGCTAAAGATGTCTTTCACAACGCTGTAAAGAACGCCCTTCAAAAAGAAGGGTGGCTAATTACTGATGACCCGTTGTTCATTCGCTTTGGCGGCATTAACATCTATATAGATTTAGGTGCAGAAAAAGTTATCGCTGCTGAGAAAGACGGACAAAAGATAGCCGTTGAGATTAAGAGTTTTCTAGCACCATCTGCCATTTCTGAGTTTCATTTGGCTCTGGGACAGTTTTTGAATTATCGTTTAGTCTTGGAAAGACAAGATCCAGAGCGGATTTTATATCTAGCTATTACTGTGGATGCTTACGATACTTTCTTTACTCTTCCCTTTACCCAAATGGCAATCCAGCATCATCAACTCAAGCTAATCGTTTATGAACCTGAGACTGAGGTGATTGTCCAATGGGAGAAGTAGACGAATATCGCCAACATATTCAAAACTTACTGAGAGAATACGCTAGCTATAAGTCAGCGTCTGAAGATGTTGAATCCCAAACCATCTTTGATAGTGAACATGACCATTATCAATTAGTTCATGCTGGCTGGAATAACAAAAGACGAGTATATGGTTGTGTGTTGCATCTAGATATCAAAGATGGCAAAATCTGGATACAGCACGATGGCACTGAGATTGGTATTGCTAATCAATTAGTAGAGCTAGGGGTTCCTAAAAGCGATATTGTCTTAGCGTTTCATTCACCCTTCAAAAGGCAATTTACAGAGTTTGCAGTAGGCTAAGAGACTATTTCTAAACAAATGTTAAGCGACTGTCAAAGCTTTCCTATGCAAGAATTTCACCGCTTCAAGGCTAAACCTGAGATTTCTCAAGTTCCAACCTGCCTTCTACAAGAGTGAGACACTATCTTACTTTAAAAACAGCCTTTAAGGCTTAGAGACTATAATCCACAAGTCTCGATGCGAGAGAAGAGGCGAAAACTCCGCCAATCTTCCCCAAAATACTGCATACTCCAACCCGATACCATCCACCAATCTGGGAAGTACCCCTCCGGAGCTTCAAGGGTAGGACGAGAGTTCATTGAAGTAAACAACCAAAACCCGCCTCTAAGCCATCCGACACCCTCACCAAAACGGCATTCTGCTTCTGCGTCATGAGTATTCGTACCACCAACGCTCTGCCAGATGCGCTTCTGTACGCTAAAACCAAAGCGTTCAGCGCTGTATTTAACCCAGAGCTGGTCAATGGTGCGAAGGTAGATACAGGGGAATCTTTCAATGTTTTCGAGTTCCAGGCAGCCCTCCTCTTCTTGACCAGCTATCTGGAGCATTACAGATATAGTTTCTTCATTAGCCTCTCTCCAGTTATTAGCTGCAAATAGATCCCTTAATCTGCTGAAATCTATCCCTAATGCTGAACTCAGATGAGCAGGGGGTGCTTCTGTCTGCTGGATAACCAAAGCTTTAAGAACTTCCTCTGCTGATTGGTAGCGCTGACTGATATCTGGTTGCAATAGCTTGGTTAGCACACGCCTCAGTGTATCGCCTATACCGCTCTTGTTCAGATTAATCCTGAGATATTTTTCCCAATCACAATATTGGGAAAATACCTTAGAGGGGTGAGTGTTAGTCAGCAGATGAAAGCAGGTTGCACCTAAACCGAAGAGATCGCTAGAAAAGTAAGCTTTGCCTTCGCTTTGTTCGGGTGCTGCGTATCCTTGAGTGCCTATCACAGTTCCAGTTCTTGCCAAGGCAGTCTCAGTGGCAAATTTAGAAACACCAAAATCCACTAAGAAAAGTTTGCCATCAACCTGGCGACGAATGATATTGGCAGGCTTAATGTCCCGGTGAATAACCTGCTGGCTGTGGATAAACCTAAGCACAGGCAGCAAGTCATTGAGCAAGTGCCGAATCTTGGCTTCGTCAAAGGCGCCTTCCTGTTTCAGTTCCTGAAGCAAATTCTGTCCGTCGATAAACTCTTGCACCAAGAACAGACCAATGCCTAGCTCAACGTGGGCGAACAGTTCAGGAATTTGAAGATGTTGTTTGCCAAGCTTCTCCAGTTGCACTGCTTCTTGAACAAATAATTCTTTGGCTTTCTGAGCATTTAGACCACTTTGGTTAAAGAATTGCTTAATCACGCACTGCCGCTTCGACGGCATATCCTCATCCACTGCCAAGAAGGTTTTGCCAAAGCCACCTTGACCAATTGGTTCAATCGCTCGATAACGCTCTTTTAGCAGCAACGGTAAGCCACAACTTTGGCAAGAGTGTACATCATCTGGATTTTCAGGTTCCGGGCAACCAAGATTGAGACAATAACTCATGCAGGCAGGTAGTTAGGAAGTCTGTCTTTATTATTGCCTCGCCAACGGTGTGATGCTCCTGAGTACACGGCTGTCATACCTAGATGGAGTTAGTTTTCACACTTTGGGATCGTTGAGCAAGTCTTGAGCTTAGTTCTCATCGCGATCGCATAAATGCTGCTCAAGAGAAACGCGATCGCATTTAGCTACCGTAGTTTGAGTGACTTGGCGCGATCGCATTTTCATGGATTACACACAGTTGACGAGTCTGCTTTGCATCACTATCACTAAAACTTAAGGGTTACTCTGAGATATAACCGAGGCGATTCTTATGGTTTGATGTTCATCTACATTTTCTCTGTAAGAAAAAGCCGTAGCTCTAACTGAACTTACATCTTGAATGGAAAGAGTTTTTTCCATTAAATCTTTACACTGATCAAGTTTAAGTATTGCTTCCCCAATGGCTTTAGCTAACAGAGGTGGAACTGCGTTACCAATTTGCCTCCACTGTTGATTAAGACTTCCGCAGAAAATGTAATCGGGAGGAAAAGATTGAATTGCTGCAGCTTCTCTAGCAGTTAAATAACGATTTTCGATTGGATGATAATAACTTGTACGATTTGTATTAATTGTGCCAGAACAACTATTTCTGCTAAGTCTGTTTAGCTTTGCTTCTCTAAATCTTTCTTCATGAAGCTTTTCCCAATCTACGTCAAACCATAATTCTTTAGGAAGGTACGCTACCTCATCTTTTTCATACCTAACACTTTTTCCTTCAGGGATAAACTGGAGCCGTTTCTTTTCTATCTCATTAGGTATTTGGGCACTGTCTAGATCATGATTAAAAGCTCTACCATTAACTTCACATAGGTTTCTGAATGCCCAGTCAACAGTTCTGGGTAAAGGTAAATTAGTACATTCGTTTTCTGAATTCTTAAACAACTGCTCTGGATAGATGTTAACAACACCAAATTTATTTCCTAGGAAAATAGTTCTTCTCCTCTTTTCCGGTACTCCATACTGATGTGCTGATAAAACTTTAACATCAATGGTATAACCTAAATTTGTAAAACATTTAATAATTGTATTTAAGGTATTCTCGTTCTTTTTTGCAAGAAGACCTGTCACATTTTCCATTAAAATATAATCTGGCTTGAAGGCTTCGACAAACCTGACAAACTCCCAGAAAAGGAAGTTTCTTTCGTCTTCTTTATTGTTTTGACCAATTGTTGAAAATCCTTGGCAAGGAGGACCGCCGCAAATAAGATTTACCTTTTGATTTCCAATAAGCTCCTTTATAGATTCTGTAGATATTTCTCTAATATCGCCAGCAATAGCTTTGGCATATTTGTGATTTAATTTAAAAGTTTCAATAGCCGTCTTATCTTGATCGATCCCCAGCAAGCATTTGAACCCAGACATTTCTAAGCCGCAGGAAAGTCCTCCGGCTCCTGAGAATAAATCTATAAATAGTTTTTTCATTTTTAATCCTCAGACCACAGAAATAACAAGAGAATCATCAAGTCATTTTATTAAATTGGATAATTAGCTAATTTTCAAGCTAGCTTTTTAGCTAAGATATAATGTACCTAAAGTCGGTTACGGAAAACATGCAAAATGGCACAGACACAAAGAAAGCCAGTATACATACAGCCAGAGCATTATAAAATTCTGGGGTACATTGCCTTTGAGCAATGTCATAACATAATACAAAGAGTTTTAGGTGTTCCTTGAAAAAATCGTCAACAACCTTTAGGAGGCGCAAGTGTGGCGGGTAATGAAAAAGCGATATGTGAATTTCTCTTCTCAAATATGGGAAGTATAAGTCTCAGGCACATTGGTCAACTTGTGGAAATAGGAATACCTTTAAGTAATCGACCAGGCTATCGCTCAGCACAATCTTTAGATGACATATCAGAAATATTAACTACGGATTCTAGAAAAAAAGCAGATGTTTATCTCAATAGCACAGGGGTTTCAGTAAAACAAGCCGGAGGATCGTTTGCTTTTAATCGTTTACAGAGAGCAAATATCCTTGAAGTATATTCAACTCTAGGATTGACTAAGCCTCAATCAAAAATAACTCAGATAGATAGAGAGATTAAAAAATTCCATGAGGGTCTTCTTCCAAATAGAAATCTCCCTTGGCAAGAATTTCTATCAGAAAAAGATTTTAAAACGCTTTTGAATTATTTGATGATGCTAGGAAGTCCCAATATAGGAAAATCAATTCACCCAGCAGAGTTTATCTTAGAAGCACCAGCAATAAATATAAGTATATCAGAGGTTTTCTTTTACTCGTTTGATGAGTACTTCGAGACCTACAAAGAAAATTTTCAAATAGCTATTAGAAGGCAATGAGTAGGGCAGTCCAGTAATAGTGAACATCAAAGGGCTTTAGGTCTTTCAAGCAAGCCAGGGAATTTTCCTTGGGTATTTAATGATGTCGTTGGAACTCCACGACTTGGATGGAGAGACGATGTTGATGAAGTGGATAGAAAAACAGTATATTTTTTAATGATTGAAAAAAGCCAGTAGCCTAGTATTCTCTTAAAAAAGAGCAAGACTCAACTGTACTGGCTCTACAATCTTACTGGATTGTTCATTTTCTATTACATCTTTATTGGAGTCAAATAAATCTTTGTGTATTACCTGTGCTAAAGCATAGCTCAAGTTTACAGGCACCGCATTACCAATCATCTTATATCCATCAGCCAGTCTTTCATAGTAAAAAATAAATTCATCAGGAAATGTCTGAATTCTGGCACACTCTCGCACTGATAATCTCTGATAAGGTTTTGATGAATTAGGGTCAAATATCCATTGATCTTTTCCCACCTGAATCATCTTGTTTGCCTGGGGATGGATGGGTGCATGACGACCACCAGCTTGGACAGTAAAAGATGGTTCATTCCAAGCACGAACTCGGTTACGCGACATATAAATACTAGAGAACCCACCAACCATGTATTCATGATTTGGTACAAGGCAAGCTTCCCCTCGTGTCTTATTATTTGCTAAGGCTGGAGTTGCCGAATCGCGTAAATCCCAAATGGCATCTCGTAGAGTAGGAACCCCAGAACCAGGCACTAACGATTCAAAATTAAAGCATTTATTCAAATCAACGTGATAGCCAATAAAAATGACTCGCTTTCTGTCCTGTGGGACGTTATAGCACTTAGCATTCAGTAACTTGAAGGAGACAGCATAGCCAGCTTCTTCAAAGGCTGCAATGATGTTTCGTAGTGCTGAGCCATGCTTTTTATGCAGCATTCCAGAGACATTCTCTGCTAGGAAAAATAGAGGTTGCTTGTGTTTTAAAATACGCACGTACTCTAAAAACAGCCTTCCGCGATCGTCATCAATCCCTCGCTGAGTACCCCCCTCACTCCAGCTTTGGCATGGAGGACCGCCAATGATTCCAATACAATCGGGAATTTCTTCTGAAGCAATTTTTCTGATGTCTCGTCGTTCGAGAAATGTATCTGGATGATTGTGTTCGTAGGTTGACCAAATATCTTTATCGTACTCATTTGCCCATAGGACATTGAAGTCGGCTTTACGAAAGCCTATATCCAATCCGCCGCAGCCCGAAAACAAAGAGACTATCGTTTTTTTCATTGACTTTCTATTCTTCCGTAAATAAATCACAAACTTTAAAAATATGCGATCGCTCTGTTTTCGATACTTCCAAAATGCGGGGGTATTGGTTGTCTATAAAATTATTAAATTAGATAATTAGCTAATTGTCAACTTATTTCCTTAGCTAAGGTACAATGGGCTGAACGCAACTTACTGAAAAATACGGGAAATGGCACAGACACAAAGAAAGCCAGTATACATACAGCCAGAGCATCACGAAATTTTGAGGCGCATTGCTTTTGAGCAACGTTGCAACATTACGGATGTGTTGGATGCGGTGTTAGAGCAGGCAGATTGGGAAAAAACTGCGACCCAGGCGAGTAATAAACCCGTACAGAGAGCTATGGAACGGGGAGGAAGCCACTAAAGTTTGAGAGTCCCGCCGAACCTGTGCCTTGAGCAAGGGTGGTACGTTGGGAATATAAAAATTCTCGGTTTAGGCTACGATTGCATTAGCAGGAGGCTTTGCTTTTTGCATTCTCTACATAACACCTCCTTTGACCAATCAAAGTGGGTATGCAATTCCTATCCATTCCTGCTAAACTTTGGGTTTCCAGACATTACTCCATAGATCGGTTCGGTTTTCTCGCTTCGAGGGGTTGCTCAGTTCAATGCTTAGTGGGTGATCATTATATAAAGGAAGCGATACAAGCCACTTAGTTCTGTCGGTGTCATTAGGAGTATTAATTAATGTTGCGACACCATCGCCAGAGTTATCTAGCCAAGTTGTTGAACCTTTTCCTCTTTACTGGCGTCTAAATCTGTAATACGATAGTACTAAAGCAAAGTCATATTGACTTCGATTTTTTGCTCGTTTTCCAGTTATAGGCAGCGATAGGCTGGGAAACACAGCAGAATTACGGAAGAGAGACTTTCCTCAGTATCTAGCTCAACCCCTTCACGTTTTAGATCTCCTACTCTCGTTGGAGAAACTAGGCGATCCATACATCTTTTGTAGGATGTATTTTACCGATTCGCGTAAGTAACCTCATGGTGAAAGATGATCGTCGCTTTTGAGGTCGAAATCCGCGAAAGATTTACTGCTTGTTTACGACGGAGTTACAACTCAACAAATGCCCACTGCTAACACCACCAAAAAGACGACCAAGCCCACGTTCTCAGCAGATATGGTTCGCACTTACCTGCATGAGATTGGTCGTGTGCCGCTGCTGACTCATGAGCAAGAAATTGTCTTCGGTAAGCAGGTACAGCACATGATGACGCTGATCGAGGCGAAAGAAGCCTTGGCTGAAAAGCTACAGCGTGAACCGACGACCAAAGAGTGGGTAGATCACGTTAATATCGACGAAGCATCCCTGAATAAAATACTAACGCAGGGGACGCGAGCAAAGCGCAAGATGATTGAGGCAAATTTGCGCCTAGTCGTTGCGATCGCGAAAAAGTATCAGAAGCGGAATATGGAATTTCTGGATTTAATCCAGGAAGGCACCCTAGGCTTAGAGCGGGGTGTAGAGAAATTTGACCCCACACGGGGATACAAGTTCTCAACCTACGCTTACTGGTGGATTCGTCAAGCAATCACCCGTGCAATCGCTCAGCAAGCGCGTGCCATTCGTCTGCCTATTCACATCACCGAAAAACTCAACAAAATCAAGAAAGTCCAACGAGAACTTGCTCAGAGCTTAGGGCGCAATGCCACTCCCGCTGAGATTGCTCAGGAGTTGGAATTAGAACCCTCAATGATTCGGGAATACTTGAGTATTGCTCGTCAACCGATCTCGCTTGATGTTCGAGTTGGAGACAACCAGGATACCGAACTGTCTGATCTCCTGGAAGATGATGGCTTAACTCCTGTGAATTTCACAACTCAGGAGTCCCTACGGCAAGACCTGGATAACCTCCTAGCAGAACTGACCCCTCAGCAGCGCGAAGTATTAGCGCTACGTTTTGGGTTAGAAGACGGCAATGAGCTGTCACTGGCAAAAGTTGGTCAACGGCTCAACCTCAGCCGTGAGCGAGTGCGCCAATTGGAACACCAAGCTTTGGCACAGCTGCGCCGTCGTCACGGAAACGTCCGGGAGTACATCGCCAGCTAATGTAAAACGGTTTGAGTAATACACAAACAGGAGTGGTAGCAAGCAATGTTACCACTTCTTTTTTTTGCAAAAATTTTTTGAATGTTTGCGAAATCCCTCTCCTTACCGTTGAAGTTATAGGCTAGCTAGACGCCAATCAGCAGACTTCTTGCATAAGTGTCAAATCCCTAGGAGATAAATACTAGTGCAACGCCATAACAATTGCCTTTTGCAATAAGTCTGTTCAGCAGGGTTAGGAGAGTGAATTCCTTGAACTCAATACACTGGCTCAATCCCAGATCCAATTTATTCTCCACAAAACTACCGTGTGACGGGTTGTTGCTCTTGATAAAGACCACCCATTTAGGTGAGCAAGTGTTCACCCATTTGAGGGAATCGTCACCCCTAGGAACTTTGTTAACTTGTTAACAAGATCAAGTGCAAGGTGTGACGGTTAACAAACCGGTCAGAAGAGAAGTAAAAGCGAGTATTGTTCCGGTTTATAAATATCTTTAGGGCTGCTGCTCAACAAAACTCTGTTCTCGCCTAAATCAAGCGATTTTCAGCAATTTGGCTTCTAAAACCTGTACAGTCCAGCTCCCAAACGTTCAGTTCCAGGGTGTCTCGAAGTTTTTCTAAGGAGGTAACCACGGTGATTAACCGATTAGTTGGATTCTTTCTCTCGTCACGTCCGCTGCTCAATCGTTGGGAATTGCCGCTAACTGGTTTACTTCTAACCGTAGGGTTGGCAACCAATGCCTCGACTTTAGAAGCAGCGGCACCTCTGCAAGAAACTCAAGCGGCTAACTCCACTTCGGTTGCAATTGCTCAAGTTCCAGATGGCGCAATCCCAGATGGCACCTACCTCTACGGTCAGTCCTCGGAACCGGAACAAATTGGCAAAGAATATATCGTATTTGAAGCGCGTCAGGGCAAGGTAGTTGGTGCCCTATATATGCCAAGCTCAGAATATAGCTGTTTTCAGGGTACGGTTGATGCAAATCAAATGAATTTGACTGTTGCCAACCCTTACGATCAAACGGCATTTTCCCATACAATTGCTCGGACACAGCGATCCCCAATTGCGGCGGCTGGCGGACAGATAAACCTTGAAAACACCTACGACTCTCTAAGTTATCCTCATGCTGTTGGACTCGAAGGATATCAACCCATTAATCAAATTAGCGAGAACGACCAGCAAATTTTAAGTTCCTGTCTGAACGAATATCAAAGCTAGATCTGGACTCAGCAGGGGTTAGTCCTCTTAGGAACAGAAACTACATTAAGTGGTGTAGGTGGACTTGAGGTAAATAAAGCCTTAGGCTTCCTCTAGAACAACCCAATAAAACCGATCAGATGCCTGTTGGGTTTTGGTTTGGCTTGAGCCAACCTACAGCAATTCATGAAGAATAATAGAGGGCAATAGACTAGCTAGGACGACTAGATCTTTTGTCCTCTAGAAGTTTTTGCAACACAATGAACGTCTCACACCTGTATTGCTCATCTTGTGGCAAAGAGTACGAACCACGTCGTCTCTTATCTTTATGCCTAGCGATACTCCTTCATCAAACATCATCGAGTGTCAACAAACAGGTGCAAATGTAACGTTGATCGACGGCTTGATTACGGATTGTGGTCGTATTGTGAGCGATCGCAAAGAGGCAGAAGGGTGGTTTGATGTTTCGACACTCAAGGAACCTTATCAAGTTGAAGGTAAAAAAACAATGGGCTATGAGCTTGCCGAACAACTTGGTTGGGAGTTACCTGATGTCATCCTTTATCCCACAGGTGGCGGGACAGGACTGAGGGTTCCACGCGCTATTGGTGATTTCATGAGGCTTGACATCCTTCGCAACAGTGGCGGCAGTGCTGTCGCTGTGACTGATGAGGAGCTACTTTGGGCAGTAAAAGAAAGCGGTGCGGCTGAAGGTATATTTGTCACTCCTGAAGGGGGAGCCTGTCTGCCCACGCTGAAACAATTAATCAGCCAAGGTAAGGTAAGCCGGGACGAAAGGGTTGTGTTATTCAACACCGGATCAGGACTCAAATACCTCGAAGCCTTTAGAATGCTTGAACAAAAATAAATCACTTGACGAAGTATCGTTTGCCTAATTGAAACGTCCATCTTAGGCAGAATCTAAGGCTATGCTGTTTCCATCCAATCGAAAATTCGGTCTAACTGCTCTAATGTAACCAGCCCATACTGCCAAAGAATCATTGGTAAAAGATTTGGCATATCAGGCTGATGGCGTATAGCGAGGTCAATCGAAGCAGAAGGAATTGCTAAGTCATCCCTTAAAAAGTGAACTAATTTTTGGAGTCGTGTAGATTTCATTGATTGATAGAACCTCTAAGGACGGAAAAGTATTAGGGGCATCCTATTTCAGGACACATTACAGGGAAACAGCGAACCTACGGAAACCAAACCTGACGATTTTGACTTTCTAAGGGATTTCACGGCTATCTGATTTCACTGCTTCACACAACTACTTAAAGTACTTAATTATTCCGGGTGCTTCACCGAATCTTTGCCTCAACTTATTCCCATCTATACAGAATCAAAATAACCGTAGGGAGAAAAACAACTGAGGGTTCAGGCTTTAATGCGATCGCCTTTCTGCTTTTTCGGAATACCTGACAACAACCCATATCCGTCAAGCGAATTGGGAGAGGTCATAGTAAGCAGTAGTTGATAGAAGACAAATACTTAAGAAATTCAGCCAGCCGTGAGCGGTACTGTTACCGATGTCGTAATTGACTTAGCTTTCACTGTAGCAAATTAAACAGTCCCAACCCGTCGTTTTGACATTAGACGAAGCAGTAATATTGAGAATGTTGGCTTCGGGATTCTGGGCTAGCCAATTGCTAATTTTGTGATGTAGCCCTCCCAGAGTAAAATCTCCAAGGCGGGTAAGTTTAAGGTCTCTTGCCTTGAGCATAACTAACATTATTCATCCAAGTTTCTCGACACCTTTAAATTACGACTGACTGTAGCCGCTATACTTCCTCTTTTTGGGTTCACCCTATCGAGTGAAGTTTGGAACGGAAATCCACCTTTTAACCACCATTTGTAGGGGCGCAAGCCTTGCGCCCCTACCAGATATTTCACTTGTGCGTAAGTCCTACTAAAGCCAGTTCAGCAGTGTCAAGAATAATCTCTGCAACTTGAGCTTTTTATTAAAATCTCTTACATCAAAACTCAATACCAGGTTGTGCTTTAATGCCCTGTTCGCGGAAGGGGTGCTTAACAAGCGTCATTTCCGTCACCAAATCAGCTCTTTCAATTAATGCCGTTGGTGCGCCTCTGCCTGTAAGAATGATGTGAGTATTCGCTGGCTTTTCTTCCAGTCCAGCAAGAACATCCTGAACACTCAAGTAACCCAGCTTTAAGGCAATATTAACTTCATCCAACAGTACCAGACGAAAGTCAGGATTACGAATAAACCCTAACGCACTTTCCCACGCGACCTTAGCTTTTTCAATATCTCGCTCTCGATCTTGAGTTTCCCAAGTGAAGCCTTCTCCCATCGCGTGGAACTCCAACTGGGGTGCTTCTCCATCTTTAGCTAATGTCCAATGTTGGAATGCTGCTTTTTCTGCTGGTTCCCAGGCTCCCTTGATAAATTGTACGATCGCAACTCGGTAACCATGACCAAGCGATCGCAACACCATTCCTAGAGCTGCTGTTGTCTTACCTTTGCCATTACCAGTATTGACAACAATTAAACCCTTCTCTTGCGACGCTTGTGCAAGGCGTTGTTCCTGTACTTCCTTTCGTCGCTGCATTTTGGCGCGATACTGTTCTGCTGTCAACCCAGATGATTCTGAGCCAGCAACACTAGAGGATTCTAAAGTTTCATTTGAGTTCATCGGGGAATTTATCTTCATTAAAAGAGTTCAGATAACAACGACTAACGGCTAGCGCATCATAAATAATCCCAACAAGGCTGCTCTTGTTGTTCAAACAGGTGAGCGAAAGTACTATGGTCGTCCTGAGTAAAAGGTTTCTGGATGCTATCCATCCACGAGAAATCCCAGGACGGTGGCTCAAGTTCTTCAATCAGGCGTACCATATCTCCTTGATAATTCTGATTTATTACTAGCGCTTTGAGCCGCAAACGAGCAGGGACATAACGAAGATGAACAGGTAGTCCGTGTGCGAGTAGAAATTCTGCTAATTGCTCAGGATGGATGAAGATTCCCTGAGTATGGAGGCGCTGCAAAATTTCCTCAAAAGTCGGCCAGCGCTCCCCAGTTTGGAGCTGAGATGACAACGGCATATCGTTTAGAGCAATAGCGAGAAGATTTCTTTGCATAGCTGAAATAAGTTGTATTTAGAACAGAAGTGTTCTAAGTTGTGTGCAATTGAAGCGAGCGATTGCGCGAGTTTATATTACAGAAATTCAGCTTAGCTAGGTGGGTATTTTTATTTAAATCTTGGCTTTTCCCCACCAAAATGCTCCAGATTTTTCTAATTTTGGAGGTTCGCGAGGCTTAAGCTTTAGGAGCGCTTCTCTAGAACAGAGCTAGCACGTAAGCACAACACTACTTTTTTAGACTCCAGATTCTAGGATACTAATTCAAAAGCCTTAACATCCGCTTATGTAATGCTCATTACTCTTAATGGATAATTTCTATGATACCAGGCAAAATAGCTGTAACTGAAGGAGATATTACGCATCTACAAGTCGATGCAATTGTCAACGCACTCCCCGCCCAAAGGGTGATTTATACGGTTGGCTCAGTCTGGCAAGATGGTCAACAAGGAGAGCCTGTTTTATGTTGGCTTGAGTCGTCAGTCCTACAATCGCCATAGGACGATGGTGAAGGATATTTTGCTGGAAGAAGGTCAAGGGTAATGTCATCCACGGTGTTGCAATTAGTTCTGACGGGAATCCTCGCCTTCTATCTTGCTTGGAATTTGGGAGCGAACGATGTCGCCAACGCGATGGGAACCTCTGTTGGCTCTAAGGCTGTCACACTACGGCAAGCCATAGTAATTGCAGGGATTTTGGAGTTCACGGGCGCTGTTTTATTTGGTCAAGGTGTCTCTGCAACCTTGGCAACTGAAGTGGCAAATCCTGAGTTGTTTGCCGGAATGCCTCAGGTGCTAATCCTTGGTATGGTTTCCGTTTTAATTGCCTCTGGTGTATGGCTACAAATTGCTACAAGTCAGGGCTGGCCTGTATCCTCTTCCCATGCCGTTGTCGGAGCGATCGCAGGATTTAGCTGGGTAGCCGCAGGGTTTGGTGCAGTTGATTGGGCAAATATTGGTCGTATCTCATGCGCCTGGGTAGTAACGCCTCTTGTGAGTGGCGCTTTGGCAGCAGGATTTTACAGCCTTATAAAATATTCAATTCTCGACCAACCCAATCCAATCAGGCAGCTACGCGAGTGGATTCCCTGGCTAAGTGCAACACTCTTGGGCGTTTTCGGCATCATTGTGCTACCGACCATATTTGAACGCCCTCTCTTTGCCAGTTTCCCGCTTCCAGCTCACGATCTACCAATTGCCACAGGTGCTGTTGCGGCTGTTGCTCTCTCTATTATTAGCTGGCGCCAATTAGCGCGATTCACTTCAACACCAACACTTCCTTCTAAAACCTCTTCTTCCCCACTCCCCAACCCCGTAGAACGCCAACTAGGGAAGTTTCAGGTACTAAGTGCTTGCTTTGTTGCCTTTGCCCATGGCTCTAATGATGTGGGAAATGCGATCGGTCCTCTAGCCGCGATCGCCTATATTATTCGTACTAATTCTGTTCCCCTAACTGGCTTCACTGTTCCCTTGTGGATTCTTATCCTCGGCGGTAGTGGTATTGTTCTTGGGTTAGCTGTCTGGGGCAAAAAAGTAATTGCCACGATTGGGGAAAATATTATCCCTCTCCAACCTAGTGGTGGATTCTGTGCAGAACTTGCTACAGCTACCACCATTTTGCTTGCCTCGCGGATTGGGCTACCCGTTTCCACGTCCCATGCCCTGGTTGGCGGTGTTGTTGGCATTGGACTGGTGCAAAACTGGAAGAGTCTCCGCTTCCAAACACTCAAATCTATTGGTTTGGCATGGCTAATTACGCTTCCTGTGGCGGGCGGTTTAGGCGCACTTATCTTTGTTTGCCTCCGTCTACTTTTCCTTCCCGGATGACACCCCTTCTTAAGCTGAATTTTACTGACTTAATATGAATGGCACTGACTTAACTTAACGACTCTCCACCGATCAACCCTTGCGCGGGGGGGCTTTAGGTAGACGCTTGTCCCCCACCGGAGCGAAGGTGAGGAGGGGGTTTGGGGGGCAACGTCCCCCAATCCGGGTTTTTCCAACGAACGATTACTTTTCGCTTAACTCAGTGACATTCGACTTAATATGCCCGCTAACCATCTCAACCCCAGTACTGCTTTGCCTCAAGGTTTGATTATCTCTTGTCAGGCACCAGTTGACTCACCCCTACATGACCCAATCATCATTGCCGCCATGGCACAAGCGGCTAGTAATCACGGAGCGATTGGTGTTCGGATTGATACACCAGCCCATATCGAGGCAGTACGCCGACAACTCCCGACAACTCCAATTATCGGGCTGTGGAAGCAGCAGTTGCCGGAGTCTGACGTTTACATCACACCGCAGTTTCACCATGCTGCCCTTGTTGCGTCGGCTGGGGCTGATATCATCGCTATTGATGCGACCTTACGGCAACGTCCTGGTGGAGAAACCGTCGAGACGTTAATTGCTCGAATTCACGAGGAACTGAATAAACCAGTGATGGCTGATGTGGATACGATTGAAAATGCGATCGCAGCACAAAAGGCGGGTGCTGATTTCGTCGGTACAACCCTCTATGGTTACACAGCTCAAACTAAACACCTTTCCCCTCCTGGTTTTGACCTCCTCACCCAGCTTGTCGAACAGCTAGATATTCCAGCGATTTGCGAAGGTGGCATTGCCTCACCTCAGATGGCTCAAGAGGCTTTGAAACTGGGAGCGTATGCCGTTGTTGTGGGTACAGCGATTACTGGTATTGATCTGCAAGTCAAAGCCTATCAACAAGCAATACTCAATTTAGGAAACTTCCCCCCTAGGTAGCGACACTCTGCCCTTATTAGTCTTACCTAGCGAGGTTGCTAGCTACTGTTCTATGACATATGACTAAGTTGGCTGATCTCAAATGCGTTAGCGAAGCGCCTCCGAAGGAGGATCGCCTTCATACTATTGGGTCACCTGATCGGGTGAATGTTCAGCCTAAATGCTATTGATACACTCTGCACTGTCATTAACAGGCTTATTTACCACCGTACTAACTGGGTAAGCCGTCATTTCTTCAGTGGGATAGGGATGCAGCAGTGGCTGTAACAACTCTGGTTTTGTTGCCTCCTCAAGCCACAAATCATAATTCTTTGGTTCAAGAATCACTGGCATCCGGTTGTGAATTGGACGCATCAAGTCGTTTGCTTCCGTTGTTAGGACTGTGCAAGACTCAATTTCCTCACCCGTGGCATCTTGCCAATGCTCCCACAACCCAGCAAAGGCGAAT
The DNA here is from genome assembly GCF_059505465.1 of Symplocastrum torsivum. Taxonomy (NCBI): domain Bacteria; kingdom Bacillati; phylum Cyanobacteriota; class Cyanophyceae; order Oscillatoriales; family Microcoleaceae; genus Symplocastrum; species Symplocastrum torsivum. The sequence continues at coordinate 23,895 of NZ_JCACKQ010000002.1, forward strand.
GGTTCCCCGTCACTCAGACGAAAATAAAATGGCTGCTTTTGCTTCTTGTTCTCCTGTTGCTGCCACTCATAAAAACCATCGGCAACGACTAAGCATCGCCGTTTCCGGAAGGCACTTCTAAACGCTGGTTTTTCAGCTACGGTTTCTGCCCTAGCATTAATTAGCTTAGACGCCATCTTCCGGTCTTTCGCCCAGCTAGGAATTAGACCCCAATGCAACATTTTACCCTGCCGATTTGCCGATGCTGGGGGTTGTAAAACTGTTAGGACTGATTGAGTTGGCGCAATGTTATATCGAGGCTTGATGTCAGATACATTATCTATCTGAAAGGCTTCGGCAATCATTTCGGCGGACTTGCTCTGGGTATATCTTCCACACATACTTTTATCTCAAGTGCACAATTACGAAGTGGCAAGTCTATCTGTATTAAGCTAATACCACAACGTTATCGACGGCAGTACATAAGTACTATTTTAATCTAAAACTAAGCGACTTTTTGCTAATTTTTTCTGGCATCTTGTAGATGAATCCAGAAAACTAGAAAAAAAGAGCTAGTAGAGGTAATCTTTGTCTATATGATTCACCCATCGACCTTGGAAAGCACAATGAATCAGGGTGGTAGGGCTGTTATTTTTGGCAATGTCTTAGAAAGAACAGTTGAAACAATCTTACAAGTCCATGGATATACCGAAATCTGCCGAGACTTGCCGAAAAAGCGACGGCGAGAATGGCTTGTCTACTCGAAGGAATGCCTGAAACGCTATGCCAAGCAAGTTTATATTGGGTCAGGAATTTATGGAACGGATATCTATGTAGACTTTTATATTTTTGATACGGTATCAATTCCTGCTGGTTTAATTGTTGAGTGCAAATGGCAGCAATCGGGCGGTTCGGTTGATGAAAAACTTCCTTATCTCAATTTAAATATCCAAACTTGCTATCCAGCCCCTGCTGTAGTGTTGATTGATGGGGAAGGGATGAAGAAGGGTGCGATCGCGTGGTTAACCAAGCAAGTCAGTTCTAACCCTAACCTCCTAGCTGTCCATAACTTAGCTAGTTTTATGATTTGGGCAAATAATCATCTTTGATAGGAAGTAATCAAGACTTCAGAAATTCTACCCCGCTTGCTAGCCTTTGAGTTAATTAATCGAGAGGCTGAGATCGGGTTAATGTTAAAGTCACTGTAGAGGTTTCGGATAAATTCGCAATCTGAATTAGAAAGCATCACATTAACGCCACGACTTGCTAATTTTGCAAAGACATCTTTAAGTCTTATCTGGTCATCTTGATTAAAAGAGTTGCGACTATACGCTGTAAAGTTACTCGTAGGACTTAAAGGGTGATAGGGTGGATCGAAGTAAACGAAATCATTACTACTGCTTGCATATTCAAGGATATCCTCAAAAGGTCTAACCACAATTTGGGCATTTTGCAATGCAGCACAAACTGAACGGAGTAATGGAGGATTACAGATTTTAGGGCTTTTATATTTCCCAATTGGAACATTAAACTCCCCTTTGGAGTTTTCTCTATACAAGCCGTTGAAGCAAGTTTTGTTGAGATAAATTAAACGAGCCGCTTTTTCCGTATTACTAATACAGTTACTTTGACGAATCTGATAGTAATACTCGGAACAATGGTTGCGTTGATGCACTTCTAAGCTTTCAATCAACTCCTCAACGTTATCCCTAACACAGCGGTAAGCATTCACGAGTTCAGCATTAATGTCTGTCAGTGTAGCTGAGTAGGGATTGAGATAAAAGAATACAGCGCCACCACCCAAAAAAGGTTCATAGTAGGTCTTAAACCTCTTGGGAAAATAAGGGATATATTGCTGAATCAGCTTATTTTTTCCACCAGCCCACTTGAGAAAGGGACGTGGTGAAGGAGATTGTAGAACACTAGTAGACATTTATCTAAAAATAGCTGATTGATAAAAACTAACCTCTATTCTCGCTTCGGTGCCTGCTGGGTGTCCTCTCTGCTGAAGTAGTTCCGTTTGCCAAGAGAATACTATGGTAACGGCAACGATACTAGCCAAACAGTGCGTCTTAGCCTAGAACATCAGGAAGATTATGATTAGAGCCTACGCAAAGAGCAACCTGGATGCTGTTGTGAAGGTTTGGAAAAGGCTTTCGTCTAGTTAGCAGGACTCAAACGTAACACCATTGCTTGTCGATCGCGCTCACAAATGCTACCAGTTAAGAGGCAGTGACTATTAGCCGTTTGGGTTCGGCGGCTCTACTTATGAATGAATTTTTGCAAAACGTTTCTCGCTATCCACGCTACTTTATCACCATCGTCTTAGGAATCTTCTTTGCGCTATTTGGGAACTTAAAGCCGTTGATGAAAAATCCTGTCACTGCGATCGCGGTACTTGGGGTATTCATTGGAGGCTTCTGTTTCCTTACCTTCACTCTCCGCGCCATGCTGGGGTTGAGTCCGATGTAAACTAGTACTCTATCAATCACTTGAGTCGTTTTGTCGTATCCGCTTAAAGATGCAACAAAACGGTGTCTGTATAAGCAGCATCTGTATCTGTCATTTCCAGCTTGACAGGTCACTATTAGTTTGCCTGACTCGAAGGCTCTTGAGCGGGTACTAGTTGCTGAATCTCCCTTTTGACGGACGTTATAAGAATCAACTCCCCGTCACAATTCCTGTAGGCAACTACAAGGAGTTGTTTGAAATAATTCCTGTACTGTAACAAGGGGGGCGTTATGCCTACAAGTCGCCGGGTTTCTCGCGTTGCTGCGCTGATTCAGGAAGAAGTCAGCCAGATGGTACTTCACGATATCAAAGATGATCGTGTAGGTGCAGGGATGGTTAGCATTACCGATGTCGATGTTTCGGGTGACCTCCAACATGCCAAAATCTATGTGTCGATCTATGGCACTGATGAGGCAAGAGTAGAGACAATGGCTGGGTTAAAGTCAGCCACAGGTTATGTCCGTCGTGAGTTAGGTCGGCGGATGCGTCTGCGTCGAACACCAGAGGTGGTGTTTATCGAAGACAGAGGAATTGAGCGAGGCGATCGCATGTTGGCATTGCTGAATCAGCTAAACCAAGAGCGTCAAGGCAAAGAACTAGAAGAGGATATTCCTGAGGCGGAAAATTGAAAAACGGGCTGAAGTCACTGCCAGATTTGAATGACCTTTCCCTAAAAGAGCAGGTCGCGCAAATGGTCGTAGTTCGGGCATCTGGCTACCTGTTCGATCACCAAATTCGATATCCGGCTTGGGAACCTCCAGCGGCTCAATTGCAGCACTGGTTGCAAGATTTAGGGGTCGGGGGTGTGATTTTATTGGGAGGTAGTGCTGGGGAACTAGCGCTGAGAACACAGCAACTTCAAGATTGGGCAAAAATCCCCTTATTAATTGCTGCTGACATTGAAGAAGGCGTAGGTCAACGCTTTGCTGGTGCAACCTGGTTTCCCCCACCGATGGCAATTGGGTCAATTGCCTTGAAAGATCCACGACAAGCTGAATTTTACGCCGAGCAAATGGGCGCCATTACCGCTCAGGAAGCGTTGGCAATTGGGATCAACTGGGTTCTCGCTCCCGTTGTCGATGTGAACAACAATCCCCGCAACCCCGTGATTAACGTCCGGGCATTTGGTGAGACACCTGAAGCGGTGAGCCAATTGGCATCTGCTTTTATCCGAGGAGCGAAACAGTATCCTGTATTAACTACGGCTAAACACTTTCCCGGACATGGCGATACAGCAACCGATTCTCATATCGATCTGCCTGTCTTGCCTCACTCGCCAGCGCGACTTGCGAAAGTGGAACTTCCTCCGTTTGCTAATGCGATCGCATCGGGTGTCGATACCGTAATGAGTGCCCACCTGCTGATTCCGGCTTGGGATGAACAAAATCCTGCAACACTATCTGAGCTAGTGTTGACGGAGTTGCTGCGATGCTGCTTGAAATTTGAGGGTTTGATTGTCACAGATGCCCTAATTATGGGTGCGATCGCCAACTGCTATGGAGAAAACGTTGCCCCTGTAATGGCTGTAGAAGCGGGTGCTGATATTTTGCTGATGCCCGCTAACCCGGAAGGCGCGATTCAGGCGGTATGTGATGCCGTCGAGGATGGGCGCATCTCACCCGAACGCATTCAAGACTCTGTTGAGCGAATTTGGAAAGCTAAAGAAAAGGTAGCTCTAGCGTCAGAGGCACAGAAAGAAACCTCTAAGCTAACCTCCCCTATTCACATTGCCTTGAATCAAATTGCCCAACCTGTTGCTTTAGCTACGGCAGCGAAGATTCTCAAAGATTCCCAACAAGTTGCGGGTTCCCTGCCTTTACAACCGAAATCCTACAGTAGCCATAAGCTACGCAACCTGATTGTCGTAGATGATGCCCTAGCTTGTGACTTTCTGGGACGCAATACACCTGCTGTCGCTTTCCCAACTCAACTCGGCTACGAACTTCAAATTGTTGACAGCCATACCCCACCGACGCAGGAAGAGGCTGATGCTGTGATCGCTAAGCAACCAACACTGCTACAGCTATTTATCCGGGGTAACCCGTTCCGAGGAAGTGCTGGATTAACGCCAATTGCTGAGCAGTGGTTTAAGAAATTATTAAAAACGGATGATCTACAGGCTCTAATAATTTACGGTAGCCCTTATGTCCTAACGCAGTTTCTCCCACATTTGCCAGCCGAGACCCCTTGTGTGTTTTCCTATGGACAGATGCCGGAAGCACAAGCGATCGCTCTTGAAGTTTTGTTTTCTCAAAATGTGCCACTTAGTAGTTTCGCGCTCTTTCTTTAAGTTTTGTTAAGATTTTGTCAACCTAACCTTTACAAAGCGATTAGCTAGACACCCCAAACTAGCTAAGGAGAACCCCAAAGCGCAAGCATTTCGGGGTGAGGCAGCTACGCTTGAGCATCTCTCACTATGTTTACCTTTAGTGACTCTTATCAAAAAAGCAAAAATCTTTGTAACTCTCTATACTGAACTAAATTTCTTTTCCCGCTAGCGAGTATTCGATTATAGTTAATCGTAGCTCTGTTCTTTACCAGGCTAATACCTATGAGTGCTAACTTAATGCAATCTACGCCCCCAGTACACTACTCTATCGACGTGATTCAAGACGAAGCACGGCATTTGGTAGAGAAGGGCATCGTTAGTCGTCAGCAACCAATCTATGTGCTTTGCCAGTATATCCCTGCTCGTGAGTGGGTTTGCATTGAATGCGAACTAGAGCGGTGTAACTTCTTGCTCAGAGACCGCATTGCTGATTTGATGGGTAACGAAGAGTGGGATAACGACTAAGTCCTGCGTGTGTTGAACAGAAGGAAGACAAGCGCTAGGTGCTTCAAGGCACTGAAAATCAATTTACACTGCCTGAATGCCACTAGAGGAATGTGAGATTAACTGGCTAGCCTGCCGATCATCACTGGCGAAGTTTGAGACGGATATCTGAACAGATCAAGCAACATAGAGCATAGTGTTCCCTTAAGCTCTACCTGGTTTCGTGCCTGTTGATACTAAAAATTTGTTAAAGCACACCCCTATTGGTTTTAGAAGTTAATTCTTGCCTCAAAAATTAAGGGCGATAATCACTGGTCAATTTTTGACCTTTTACTTTGTACCCTGTTTAACTCTCCTAAATAATCTTCCTTTAGAAAGAGTTAGTTCACAAAGTGGACATGATAATGATCAGCTTCATTGCTTCACAAAAAGACACAGATTAATAAGTTTGGTATAAAAACAACGCAATCATCTTGCTGGCGCAGGAGTTGCGCCAACTTACAGAATCCACTATCAACCTATAGTTGATTCCCGAAATTACAGCAGATTGAGTGCGAACCTTAGGTGTTGGCTTCAGGGTTACGCAGCTTCTCTAGCTCAGTTCGGATAGCGGCGATTTGGGCAGTAAGTTCCTCAATCTCCAGTTGCACATTCGGCGGAGTCGTCATCGTTGGAGGGGTTGTAACGCTATCGCTAGACGTTCCGGCTGTTGGGTAGGGATTCGAGTTGCTTTGTTGCCTTAATATCGACTCAATAAAACTTCGGGCTTCTTGCTCGGTGATTTGTCCTTTTTCTGCCCATTCCGTCACCCGCTGAGTTAATTCTGATCTCAACTGGGTTAAGTTTTCTTCTCGCTTTTGAGGGTCTTGCAACGTTTCAACGAGGGAAGTAGTTGCCCCTAGAGAAACTCGAAACCCAGTTTGTAGTAGTTCTAAGAGATTGTTGGAGTTCATCTAAGTAATCTTTGCTGTGAGTTTATGCCGGGATGAGAGAATACCCGTCAAGTTGACATTTTTACGCTGACTGGTTGGTAAGGCGATCGCTGTTGGTTGCGAGATGTGAGACGGTGCTACCAAATTATGACCTTAATAAGGTTGTAGCGACTGCCTCGAAAGTCGCCCAATAGCAAAAAACTAACCACGTCTTTTCACCTAATTAACACTGAATCCCTGTTTCTTCAACAGCCTCTAGCCTACTTGCTCAAGATACTGGCTTACATCCTCAATCAGGCGAGTCAGTTCTGCTTCTGTCGTTAGGCGGATACGCTCATCGCGCAGAGTAATTAAAACTTTGGCGGCAAAGGGAGTTGGCCAAATGTTGGGATTGCAGAAGACTTCGAGAAAGACATCCCCAGAAAAGCGGTACTCCATCGGTTTTTGAGGATTGGGTTTGCCGCCACCACTGGCAGCTTGAGTTACCGCTTTTAGGCTTTGCATCAATTGCGCGATCGCAGATTGCAAATCTCTAGCCGCCTCTGCTGTGAAACTAAACGAAACCGAACCCTCGACCAGATTGAGAGTGAGTTGAGGTAAAGCCATGGGCAATGAATCTTTATATTTGATACTAATGCTAGAAGATGTAATCAAGTTCCTGGAAGAATTTACCAAAGAATCAGGTGAGTTGGGGTGTCTTTATTAAAAAGAATCTCAAGAAGCTGGGGAAATTACTGAAGTTAAATAGAACTCAGCTTAATTAATAGTAAGGCTTTCAGGCATTCTAGCCACTAAACTAAATGCTAAGGGCGTTAATAAAATAATTGGGTAGCGTCTATGGTGCTAGATAACCGCTCGGAAGTTCGTAAAGTCTTACTGATTACTCTGCTACTCAATCTATTTGTAATGGGATTAAAGGCAGTTGTAGGATTTTCGACGGGTTCTCTCAGTCTGCAAGCGGATGCGTTGCATAGTGTGACTGATAGTGCCAACAATGTTTTGGGTTTAATTGCCAGTCGCTTTTCTTCCCCTCAACCCGATCGAGATCATCCCTATGGACACCAGAAATTTGAAGCCTTAGGTGCGTTGGGGATTGCTGCTTTTTTGGGCATTGCTTGTTTTGAAATTCTTCAAGGAGGGATTGAGCGCTTGTTTCAGGGGCTGACTCCGATTAATATCTCGGTCTCTGAACTATGGTTGCTGTTGATTGTTCTGGGTGTCAATATTTTTGTTACCTTCTATGAGCGACATGTCGGCAAGCGAGTCGGCAGCGCCATTTTGATTGCTGATGCCCAACATACGATGAGCGATGTTTGGATAACGATTACTGTTCTGGTAGGGTTAATTGGAGTTTGGCAGGGGCGAGTCTTAAATTTTCCCCAACTACAGTGGTTGGATGTAATTCTCGCTTTTCCTGTCGCGCTGCTAGTGTTTAGCAGTGGTTGGAATGTGTTGAAGGATAATTTACCCTGGCTAGTCGATGAAATGGCGATCGCACCTGAAGCCATTCAATCCATCGTCATGGAAGTTCCTGGTGTTATTAACTGCCACGACATTGCTTCCCGTGGACTTTTAGGGCGTCAAGTCTTCATTGAAATGCACATGATTGTAAATGCCAAAGACGTGGAAACCGCGCACCAAATTACCGAGGCTGTGGAACATCGTTTAGAAGAACGCTTCAGTCCTGTTCGAGTTGTGATTCATGTTGAGCCACCAAATTACCAGTCTCATCAGATTAGCTTTGAGCAAGAAACAACCTAGAAAGCTCATAGTTTTCCACAGACATGGGCACTTTTCCACAGAAAATTGCGAGTTTTCCACAAACATAAGGAAAAGCTAATCTTTGTCAGCGCATTTCTTAACAAGGAAATGATTAGCCAAGTTTGACAGCTTGTCTTTTGACCTTGACAGTTGCTCCTCACAAAATAAGACAACTTTTAAATTTCCGAGTTGAGTTCTCTCAAACGAGGACTTGAGATATACCAATTTACTAAAACCTACATTACACATCTGTCAGCTATGAGTCGCTTCTACAGAATCTTGATTAGCTTGGGTATTGTTGTTGCCATCCTTATTCTTCCGTTCAAGACACAAGCTTTGGCTGCACCAACATCCAGCACAGCAATAAGTGCTAACGACTTTTTGATTTTGGGCGTGGAGAAGACTTCACAAGGGAACTTACAGCAAGCGATTGAAGACTTCACACAAGCGATCGCACTTGATTCTAACTTGGCAGTTGCCTACATCAATCGGTGTCTAGTCTACATCCAGTTAGGAGACTATCAGTATGCTACGGAAGATTGTACTCAGGCACTGCAATACAATCCTAATAACGTTGAAGCTTATCTCAATCGGGGTCTCGCCTACTACAGACAAGGACGTTATCAAGCGGCCGTCGCTGATTATAACCAGGTGACTCAGTTCAATCCCGTGGACTACCGAGCTTACTACAACCGGGGGCTAGCGCGTTTTGAGCAGGAAGATTATCAAGGTGCGATCGCAGATTACAACCAGGCATTACGCCAGATTTTGCAGCAAGACAATCAACAACTCGCTACAATCTACAACGATCGTGGACTGGCATACTTGCAGCAAGGAAACCTTTCTGGAGCAATGCTAGACTTCTCTAGGGCAATTCGCCTTAATGTCAATGATGCCAGGGCTTACTATAACCGAGGCTGCGCTTGTCATCGACAAGGAGATTATGCTGGTGCAATTCGAGACTTCACGCACTCACTACAACACCATCCCAATCAAGCAGAAGCCTATGTCAATCGTGGGCTTGTTCGTTACCAAATTGGGTATCAGCAAGCTGCTTTTGAAGATTTGTATCGGGCAGCGAAATGCTTTTGTAATCAAAGACAGATGAGAGCTTATCGCCAAACTCTCAACTTGATCCAAAAGCTAAGGCAGCCCTCTCCCATTTCCTTTGAAGTCGCGTAGTTTCTTGATGAAGAACCATGAGAACTCAGCGTGTTGCACAATCACAGGATGATTTTGTGGAATGGGCGTATAATCTACGCCCATTAAACTTATAGCTGAAACCGGAATTTTAAAGGGTGCAAGCCTTGCACCCCTACACAAATTCAGGCAAGAAACAGGTGGATGAATCGCCATCCCTTTCATTGTGCAACGCCCAACTCAGGGCAATTTTCTTCTGGAAGTCCCTCAAGCAGATAACTGTCCAGTCATCTCATCCTCTTTCCGTTGAGATTCAGCTTGGGAGGCAAGGAGTTTTTCCTTATCCTGCTTGCGTTTTTTAGCATAGAACTGAATCGTTGCTGCCATGACAATAATCATGCCTAAGATTCCCCAAGCGGTGATATCTGTGGGTAAATTGTTTTTAAACACCGCTAACAAGACAATTGCCACTAAAAGGACGGTTGGGACTTCATTGAGAACGCGAAAATGCTGACTATTCCAAGTACATTTGTCGGCTGCTAGTTGGCGCATGAGGCGACCACAGTAATGATGGTAGCCAATTAAAGCGACAACAAAAGCCAGTTTGATGTGTAACCAACCGTCTTTCATCACTTCTGGCTCAGTAGTCAATAACGCGATCGCCATTATGACTGTCAGCACCATTCCTGGCGTTGTAATCAGCTTATAAAGACGTTTCTCCATAATCTGATATTGGTTTTTTAGAATCGTTTGGGCGGGTTCCGGCTCCTGTGCCGCCTCAGCGTGATAGACAAAAAGACGTACCAGGTAGAATAACCCGGCAAACCAAACGACAACCCCAATCAAGTGAAATGCTTTGAACCAGTAATAAGCCATGAATTGTGTCCTCTACTGTTGAGTCGCTCGTTGTAGGTGAGCATTGTCCATCCTACTTGCTTTACACCAGGAGGGTTTACGTTGCCTTTACAGAATTTCAACAAAAAAACAGGCTACGCCAGAAGACAACCTGCCTAAAATCAACATTAAGTATTTGGATTCACTGGTTTACCAACAACAACTCAGCTCAACAAGGCATTTATTGCCTAACGCAAGAGTGAAAGCTCAAGCTGGAATTCTCAACTAGATTGAATCCGGGTCAATTCCCATCTCACGTAATCGCTCAGCCAGTCTAACTGCCTTTTGCTCTGCCGACTCTGCGCGTTGCTCTGCTAACTCTACCCGTTGCTCTGCCGACTCTGCGCGTTGCTCTGCCATGAGCGCTCGTTCAGTGCCTGTTAACAACAGATTGCCCTGCAAGTCCCACCAGCGAAGCCACTGTTGAGTCTGGTTTTGATAAGCTCCCTCCCAGACACCGACTTCTACCTCCATCGGTGAGATAGGATAATGTCCGCGCTCATTCGGAATCATTCGCTGATAGCGCACTCCTACTAGTTGATACAACTCCAACTCGCCGCTGTTGACGAAGAAGATGCCGTAGTAGGGAATCCGCATGATCCGTTCATACACCCAGAACTTACCGGGGCGAGTAGTTGCGCCTTCTTCTGCATACGAAAGTGGGGTTTGATCACGCTCCTCGCTGCCATCACCAGAGGCAAACTCTAAGGCGAGCGTCGGTGCAATAAATTCTCGCCACAAAACGTAAGAGCGGCGAATCTCACCCTTTAATCTTGGTGGCACATTCGGTACATAAAACCAATCTGGTGCTTCTGCCCCTTTCTCTGGCGGTTCAGTTTCACGCCAGTAGATGCCGCAATCCTGCCCGATCGCATACTGTCCATCTGGATGAATTCGTTCCAGCGTCGTCCCGATCGAGTCAGTCAGGATCAGAGATTGAGGATGCTCCTGGAAATTTTTCACAAACGAACCATCCGACTCTGGTAGCTGCGTGTGGTCGGGAAATTGAGGCGGCAACCCACTGGGAGCCAATGCATTTTGAGCAAGGGTTTCACTCATCCCTATTCCACTGATTTCAATCTGGCTTCAGCATAGCGTAACTGCTTATGCTAGAAGCTGGAGATGTTACCAAAAAACCTGTATCTCGTTTTTGTCTTGACACAAAAAACAGGCTGCGCTGTGGCGCAACCTGTCTAAGATCAACATTAAGCGTTTGGATTCGCTGGGCTTGCCGTCAATAACTCAGCAGGCAAGCGCTTGAAAGCAAGGCGTTCGAGTTCTACATCAACAAAGATGGTGTCTCCGTCCTGGAACTCACCTCGGAGAATGCCCTTAGCAAGTTGCGTTTCCAGTTCGCGCTGGATCGCTCTCTTCAAGGGACGTGCGCCATAAACAGGGTCATAGCCCACTTCTGCTAAGAAGTCGAGAGTACTATCAGAGAGCTTTAATGACATCTTGCGATCGGCTAGCCGTTGCTCTAAACGCTGGGTTTGCAGATGGACAATATGCCGTAACTGGTGTTTCTGCAAGGCGTGGAAGATGATTATCTCGTCAATCCGGTTGAGGAACTCTGGACGGAAGCTAGAACGCATTGTATCCATAACCCGGCTCCGCATCTCTTCGTACTGATTGTCATCAGCAGCAATATCGATAATGTACTGGGAACCGATATTACTGGTCATAATGATAACGGTATTCTTGAAGTCCACCGTATGACCTTGAGCATCGGTGACGCGACCATCGTCCAGGATTTGGAGCATCACGTTGAAGACATCGGGGTGAGCCTTCTCAATTTCGTCAAAGAGAATCACAGCATAAGGACGGCGACGAATGGCTTCGGTTAGCTGACCGCCTTCTTCATAACCAACGTATCCTGGAGGCGCACCAATCAGTCTGGAAACAGCGTGCTTCTCCATGTACTCGGACATATCAATCCGCACTAAGGCATCTTCTGTGTCGAAGAGATAAGCTGCCAAAGCTTTTGCCAGTTCTGTCTTACCGACACCTGTAGGGCCAAGGAAGATAAAGCTAGCTGTGGGGCGATTGGGGTCAGCCAAACCTGCACGCGATCGCTGAATTGCATCGGCAACCGCTGTTACTGCCTCATCCTGACCGACTACCCGATTGTGCAGCTCATCTTCCAGGTGCAACAGCTTCTCCATCTCAGATTCTACGAGCTTGCTGATTGGAATACCTGTCCACTTAGAGATGATTTCAGCAATGTCAGATTCTGTGACTTCCTCCCGCAACAGGGACTTGCCGCTGGTTTGGGTGGCTGCCAAGTGGGATTCGGCTTCTTGTACTGAGGCTTGCAACTCAGTTAGTTTGCCATATTTCAGCTCAGCTGCTCGGTTGAGGTCGTAGTTGCGTTCAGCTTGCTGGATTTCGACATCAACTCGCTCAATCTCTTTTTTGATGCCTTGAATGCGTTCGATGACATCTTTTTCTGACTGCCATTGAGCATTCAACGCACGTTGATCTTCCTTGAGGTCAGCGAGTTCTCGTTCCAGTCTGTCCAACCGATCTCTGGAGGCGCGATCGCTTTCTTTTTGCAGCGACAACCGCTCCATTTCTAGCTGGAGGATTTTACGATCGATTTCATCGAGTTCTTCGGGCTTGGAGGTAATCTCCATTTTCAGCCGTGCGGCGGCTTCATCCATCAGGTCAATCGCTTTGTCTGGTAAGAAGCGATCGCTAATGTAGCGAGTAGACAAGGTAGCTGCTGCGACTAAGGCACTGTCAGAAATCTTGACCCCGTGGTGGTTTTCATAGCGCTCCTTCAGTCCTCGCAAGATCGAGATCGTATCTTCTACACTCGGCTGATCAATATAGACCTGCTGAAAGCGTCGCTCTAATGCGGCATCTTTCTCAATGTATTTGCGGTACTCATCAAGCGTTGTCGCGCCAATACAGCGCAACTCACCTCGTGCCAACATCGGTTTTAGTAAGTTGCCAGCATCCATTGCGCCTTGAGTCGCACCAGCCCCTACAACAGTGTGGATTTCATCAATAAACATGATGATTTGACCATCAGAGTCTGTGACTTCTTTCAGAACGGCTTTCAAGCGCTCTTCAAATTCACCCCGAAATTTGGCACCTGCAATCAGTGCCCCCATATCTAGAGCAATCAATTGCCGATTTTTGAGAGATTGGGGAACGTCATCGTCAACAATTCGCTTTGCAAGTCCTTCTGCGATCGCGGTTTTACCGACCCCAGGTTCCCCAATCAGCACTGGGTTATTTTTGGTACGACGAGAGAGGATTTGAACCGTGCGGCGAATCTCATCATCCCGACCAATTACTGGGTCAAGTTTACCTTCACGAGCAGCTGCCGTTAGGTCACGTCCATATTTTTCCAGTGCTTCATACTTGCCTTCTGGGTTTTGGTCGGTCACTTTCTGGTTCCCTCGAATTTGGTCAATCACGCTTCTGAGCTTCTTCTCGTCTAGTTTAAATTCCTGGAATAAAGCCTTGCCAAAGCGATCATCTTTGACATAAGCCAGCATCAAATGCTCAATTGAGATGTACTCGTCTTTATATTCTTTGCGATAGGACTCTGCTCGATCCAACAGGGAATCGAGACTGCGCCCTAGATAGACAGACTCACTGCTGCCAGATACCTTAGGCTGACGCTGGATAAATTGTTCTACAGCATCGCGCACTCGCGGCATCGGTACTTCAAGTTTATTGAAAACGCTGCTGGCGAGTCCCTCTTGCTCTAAGAGGGCTTTCATTAGGTGTTCACTCTCTAGCTGTTGGTGGTGAGAGGCTTTCGCGACTTCTGGGGTACGTGCGATCGCTTCCCAGGCTTTTTCTGTAAATTGGTTAGGGTTATTTGGTTGCATAGAGTATCAATCTCCCATAATCTGTTTTATAGTAAGTCGCGAGTACAATTGCTCTTCTGTACTAGAAATCGACGTAAAATCAGGGGTTGGGGCATATTCCTCAACACACTGAATGTAACTTATCTGTACTAAGTAGCTAGTAATACCTTCCTCACTCGCAGGGTAGGGATCACCCTATAGCTCCAGCAATCACTAACAATACCAATACAGTTGCTTCCTCTGTTCAAGCTCCAACTGGGGGCAAGGAGGATAGAGTATTGTTGTTCTTTTTTACACCTCTGGTTCTACTCCCAATGCTCTAAGTTGTGCTGCCAATTGCTCCGCTCGTTGATGCTCCTGTTCAGCTCGTTGATGCTCCTGTTCAGCTCGTTCCTCACCTGTTAATAAAAGATTTCCTTGCAAATCCCACCAACGCAACCAAGGCAATTCTGCATTGAGATACTGACCTTGCCAAATGCCTAATTCAATGCCTAGCTGAGAGATAGGATAGTGTCCTCGTTCATTAGCTGCTACGAGTTCATAGCGATTTTCTACTAAGTGATACACCTCTACACTGGCTCGGCTCACTTCATAAATGCCATAAAACGCCGGACGAATCACCTGCTCATAAACCCAAAACTTCCCAGTCATGGGCGTTCTATCTCGCTCCTCTGATAGCGAAGCGTTAGCGAGTCTTCGAGCGTCGCCATCACCTGAAACAAACTCTAAGACAATCAGTGGTGCAATGTACTCTTGCCACAAAACATAAGAACGCCGCATTTGACCGTTTAGAGTAGGCGGTACATTCGGCACATAAAACCAATCTGGAGCTTCTGCACCTCTTTCGGGTGGTTCAGTAATGCGCCAATAGATACCGGAATCTTGCCCGATGCAGTATTGCCCATCCGGATGGAGTTGTTGCAAAATTGGCTGGATTGAGTCAGTTAGCAGGATGCTCTGAGGATGTTCTTGGAGATTTTTCACAAAGGTACCATCTGACTCCGGGAGCTGAGTATGGTCAGGGAAGGAGTAGCCTAACTCTATCGGTGTGAAAGCAGAACTCATAAGCAATAGTGTTTTAAAGACAGTAGCTTTCGTTCTAGTCTGTGCTTCTATCGTAGATAGAAACACAAAAAGAATCGCAAGAAGGAAACTATGGTGAATCCTTTTGACCCGGATGACGACTTGCCATTAGATGAAGACCTCTTTGGTCGCACCTTAGAAGACTTCACCATGACGGGTAGACTCCGCCGATTCCACGAATCTTTTGATAGCAGCATCCGTGCCATCTTGCAGGCTTGCCTATTCCGCATTCACGATGAAGACGGTGTTCTCATATTCCAGATTCTTTGCCCTAACCAAGCTGTACAGAAACGCCTTTTCACTAAGCGAGAAAAAGTTCGCAACACCCTTCAATGGATTTGGAGCAACCTCGACTACTATGCCTTCTGCGTTGAGAAAGAGGCTTTAGAGTGTCAGGTACTAAATATGAAGCGCTACAGAGGTGGTGTTTGAGCCAGATTTAGCTTCTGGGACACTTAAGCTGTCGGAAATTAAGTAAGTGCAATCACTTCGGGAAAAATTTATTTTTATTCACAAAAACCCTGGCTCCGTTCACAAAGGCCTGACTCGCTGTCTTAACTGCTTATCTAGCTAAGCCAACGACTCAAACACGCTTCACTCAGTTTTCATTGGTTAAATTGATTGAAATCCTTGCTGTATAAGCTATTGGATGCCTTAGCTTAGGATTAAACAGCCTTGTGAGCTAATGGTTCATAGTGCTGATTCAGTAGAAGCAACAATATTTTTTGTTTTTTGTACCTATTTACATAAAGTAAAACAACAAATTTTAAAATAAGGTCTACAGATTTATTCAGATTGTTTTTGAGACTATCAAGACAATTCAGTGAACTCTTAAGCTGAATATGTAGTTTTTATTGCCCATTCCAGCAGAAATGCCTCTTTCATTTCGTTTGTAGTTAGTCAATAATGCAATCAACGCCCCAATAGGAGCACTTTCTTCGCTGGCTGTAGGTGCGTTAGTGAAGCGGCAACTAAGTTCCAGCGCTTATGTAGCAGTTCTCAGTTAAATGAGATACAGCTAAAAGGTGTGAAACAGCCCTACTAGTCAGGAAAACAAAAAAGCTGATGGCTGATAGCTGACAGCTTTCTGCTATATGCAGACCATTTAAGCGGCAAAGACAATATTCAAGTTTTAATCCGAACGATAGGAGACGAAGAAGAGTGAAACTTTCAGTTTATGGAAAAGGCGGTATTGGTAAATCAACCACCAGTTGCAATATCTCAGTTGCCTTAGCGCGTCGTGGTAAGAAGGTGCTGCAAATTGGTTGCGATCCAAAGCACGATAGTACCTTTACTCTTACAGGCTTTTTGATTCCTACGATTATCGACACGCTTCAGGAAAAGGATTACCACTACGAAGATGTCTGGCCTGAAGATGTCATCTATAAGGGTTACGGTGGCGTTGACTGCGTAGAAGCTGGTGGCCCTCCGGCTGGTGCAGGTTGCGGTGGCTATGTGGTTGGTGAGACAGTAAAGCTACTCAAAGAACTCAACGCTTTTGATGAGTACGATGTTATCCTGTTTGACGTTCTGGGTGACGTGGTTTGTGGTGGTTTTGCTGCTCCCCTAAACTATTCTGACTACTGCATGATTGTCACAGACAACGGCTTCGATGCCTTGTTTGCTGCTAATCGGATTGCTGCATCTGTGCGTGAAAAAGCTCGTACTCACCCCCTACGTCTTGCTGGTTTGATTGGCAACCGGACATCGAAGCGTGACCTGATTGATAAATATATTGATTCAGTACCGATGCCAGTTCTTGAGATTCTGCCCCTAATTGAAGACATCCGTGTTTCTCGCGTGAAGGGGAAAACTCTGTTTGAGATGGCAGAGACTGACCCTTCTCTCAACTACGTCTGCGATTACTACCTGAACATTGCTGACCAGATTTTGGCGTGTCCAGAAGGTGTTGTGCCGAATGACTCTCCTGATCGGGAGTTGTTCTCCTTGCTATCTGACTTCTACCTCAATCCGGCTCAACCGCCAGTGAGGACAGAGGAAGAAGAGTTAGACCTGATGATGGTTTGATAGCTTCATCGCTTTGCCGCATAAAAGCTAAAGCTACACAAGCAAAGCCCTTCTAGCTGGGCTTCCAAAAACAAAGTTATTGGGAGACGGGTGTCTCCTGATAGGTTTTTAATGACTTGTTTAAGAGAAGAGGAGATAAGATTTTTCCATGACCGTTGCTCAACCTGAACCTTTAAATTTTGAGTGTGAAACCGGAAATTATCATACCTTTTGCCCAATTAGCTGTGTTGCATGGCTATACCAGAAGATTGAAGATAGTTTCTTTTTGGTGATTGGCACGAAGACTTGTGGCTATTTCCTCCAGAACGCCATGGGCGTGATGATTTTTGCAGAACCGCGCTATGCGATGGCGGAGTTGGAAGAGGGGGATATTTCGGCACAACTGAATGATTACGAAGAACTGAAGCGTTTGTGCTTGCAGATTAAACGCGATCGCAACCCTAGTGTGATTGTCTGGATTGGCACCTGCACCACTGAAATCATCAAGATGGATTTGGAAGGCTTGGCTCCTAAACTAGAAGCTGAGATTGGTATCCCCATCGTTACCGCTCGTGCCAATGGCTTAGACTATGCTTTTACCCAGGGTGAAGACACCGTACTAGCCGCAATGGCTCACCGTTGTCCTGATAAAGCTCCTGTGATGGAAGCAGAGAAAGAAGAACGGAATGCGATCGCTAAACTCCTCAACTTCGGTCGCAAGAAAGAAGATGTGGTTGCCGAAGAGACAGAATACGTCGATCATCCACCTCTCGTATTGTTTGGTTCCCTGCCTGACCCTGTTGTTACTAACCTGACACTAGAACTTAAAAAACAGGGAATTAAGGTTTCCGGCTGGCTACCCTCCAAGCGTTACACTGAGTTGCCAGTCATTGAAGAAGGCTACTACGTTTCTGGTGTCAACCCCTTCCTCAGCCGCACTGCCACCACCTTGATGCGTCGCCGCAAGTGTAAGCTGATTGGCGCACCCTTCCCAATTGGTCCTGATGGCACCCGCGCCTGGATTGAAAAGATTTGTTCCGTCTTCGGGATTGAACCCAAAGGGTTGGATGAGCGGGAAGCCCAAATCTGGGCAGGTATGGAAGACTACCTCAAGCTGATTCGTGGCAAGTCAGTCTTCTTCATGGGTGATAATTTGCTAGAAATCTCGCTTGGCCGTTTCTTGATTCGTTGTGGCATGACTTGCCCAGAAATTGGTATTCCTTACATGGACAAGCGCTATCAAGCGGCTGAGTTAGCGTTGCTAGAGAAGACTTGCCAGGAAATGGGTGTCCCGACTCCGAGGATTGTCGAGAAGCCGGACAACTATAACCAGATTAAGCGGATTCAAGAACAGGAAATCGATTTAGTCATCACGGGTATGGCTCATGCTAACCCCTTGGAAGCACGAGGTATCAATACCAAGTGGTCGGTTGAATTCACCTTTGCTCAGATTCACGGCTTTACGAATGCTCGTGACATTCTAGAACTGGCAACTCGTCCTCTACGCCGGAATAACAATCTCAAAGACTTAGGTTGGGACAAGCTGGTGAAGGAAGAAGCTAAGGTTTGACCTCTCCCCCTACCCCTCTCCTACGAGGAGAGGGGAGTAAGAAAAAAGTCTCTTCTTAATAGGTAATAGGCAATTGTTAGGGGCGATCTGATGTGCGATCGCCCTTTTTTTATGGCGGCTCATCTCAACAACTCAGCTTAGCTGGATTTAGGAGAGTTCGAGCGTGGGGGATTGGGGCGATCGCATTTATGGCAAGCCCATCCGTTAACTCTGCAAGATAGTACGATCCAAGTACGTCATCCAAGAAAACTCCCTTTTGCTGATGTAGTTCCACCAAGCATGAGCAGCGGGTGACTAAATGGATGTTAACGCCAAGGAGTACGCGCCGTGACAGAGCTGAAGAACCCAAATGCCGAATTCCTCGATGACGACACTGACCTCAACGAGGGTACATGGTTCGACTCAGAGGAAGAGGATATCGAGCCAGAGGAAGAGGGAATTACTGAGCCGTTTGACCCTACCAAGATTAGGGTTGATACCAGGCAAATGACTGTCGATCTACTACTTTCACGAATTCAGCATGATGAACTTGACATAGCTCCTGGGTTTCAGCGTCGTGAGGGAATTTGGACTAACGATGCTAAAAGTCGGCTAATTGAGTCTATCCTCATCCGTATTCCGCTCCCAGCATTTTACATAGATGCAACTGATGACGATAAATGGTTGGTTATCGATGGGATACAACGGTTGACAGCTCTCAAGCAGTTTATCATCGACAAGCAACTAACGCTAAGTGGGCTACAGTCTCTTATTCAGCTTGAGGGCAAAACCTATGATGAACTACCCCGTCATTATCAGCGTCGAATCCTTGAGACGCCACTGATAGTGATTCTGCTTGAAAAGGGCACATCTCCTGAAGTTAAATTCACTATATTTAAACGGATTAACACAAGCGCTTTGCCTCTATCCTCGCAAGAAATTCGTCATGCTTTAAATCAGGGACCAGCAACAAACCTATTGGCTAAACTCGCAGATTCAGATGAATTTAAGAAAGCAACTAGCAATAGTATCAGTAATAAAAGAATGGTAGATAGGGAGTGTATTCTTAGAGTTTTAGCTTTTATGATTCATCCCGATCCTGAACAAAAACAACAAAAATTTGATGAGTTTCTCAATGAAAGAATGTCAGATATAAATCGAATGTCTACTCAACAAATAGAACTTCTTGAAAAAGAGTTTTCACAATTAATGGTTGCAGCATTTGAAATTTTCGAGGAAGATGGTTTTCGCAAGCCCTCTCAGCCGAACGAAGCAAAGTATCCGGTTAATAAGGCATTATTTGAAGCTTGGTCAGTCAACCTTTATAAACTTAGTGAAGAGGAGCTTAAGATTCTAAAAGATAGAAAGGATGATTTAAAACAAAAAATTATAGATTTGACGAATGAAGGTAAATTCGATAATCCTGTATATAGGAGTACTGGAAGCATTAAAACTGCATTGCGTCGATTTAGTGATATTGAACAACTCATCAAGGCAGTCCTGTAATGATTCATTTACTGCGTTTGCAAAACTTCAAATGTTTTGAGGATCTGTCCCTTGAGTTCAGACCACTTACCCTGTTTTCAGGTCTCAATAGCACAGGTAAATCCTCAGTGCTTCAATCTCTACTACTGCTGCGTCAATCTTATCAACAGGACTTATTGCCAGAGACAGGTTTGGCACTCAATGGTGATTTAGTATGTCTTGGCACCGCTCAAGATACTCTTTTTGAAGGAGCTAAGGAGGACGAGATTAGTTTTGATCTTATCCTTGCTGATGGAAGGGAGGGGATTTGGCGTTTCAACTACAACCGTGAGGCTGATGTGTTAGCTCTTGCCTATGATGTGATTTCTGCTGATATCTATGAATCAAGTCTTTTCAACGATAATTTCCACTATCTTCAGGCAGAACGTATTGGACCTCGCACGTCCTTCGAGATATCAGATTTTCAGGTGCGCCAGCATCGACAACTTGGTGCTAAAGGTGAATACACAGCATACTTTCTTTCAATTTTTGGCAATAAAGATATTACCAAGAAGGCACTTAGCCATCCGCAGGCAATGTCACTTAGTCTAAAAAACCAAGTAGAGGCATGGATGGGAGAAGTAAGCCCAGGTACACGCATAGAAATTGCCTCAAACTCAGGTATGGATTTAGTGAGTTTGCGATATTCCTTCGGAATCAGCAACGACTACCGTGCAACCAATGTTGGGTTTGGAATTACTTATACTTTACCAATCCTTGTGGCAGCGCTTTCGTCCAGCGCAGGCACACTGATTCTAATTGAAAACCCAGAAGCTCATCTCCATCCCAAAGGGCAATCAAAAATGGGTGAGTTGCTGGCACTTGCAGCGAGTTGTGGCGTTCAAGTTGTGATAGAAACTCATAGCGACCATGTTTTAAACGGAATTCGTCTTGCCGTTCATGACGGCAAGCTTAACCCTGAAGATGTCCAGTTGCACTACTTCCAGCGACAAGAGAAAGAAGGGCAAGCTTTTACTGAAGTAGTGTCACCACATATTGATCGCAACGGACGCATTGATAAATGGCCCGATGGCTTCTTTGACGAGTGGGACAAGAGTTTGGAGGCTTTGTTAGAACCGGCGGGAGAGTAGTAAATGGATCTTGAGATGGTGTTGAATGAACTCTCCCTGCGAACTCCCGCTCCTGATATTCAAACAGCGCGACAATGGATGTCAGACTTAATCAGCACTGTGCGTACAGCAACTGCCCACGGCGTGAAAAAGGTCATTCGCACTCAGATCGACTTTCAGAGTACTCTCCTTGCACCTGACTACCCTCTGGTTCGCTGGCGCAATGACGGTGAGGTAGATCGAGAGACTCGTCTTTTCTTTAAGACTCTGATAACCAAAGCTCCCCTCTTGACGGATGTTGTAGATCCAGAGATTGAGAACAGGGTTGATTTGTCTGACTTTAAGCACCAGGGAGTGCAAGCAAGTGGACTTGGTCATGCTCTTTTGCTAAATGCCCTCGCCCTGAGCTTGCGATCGCAGGAACAATGGTATCTCAGTCGCTTAGAGTTGGAAGTCACACGACTTGATGAAAATGAGAACTTCATTGATGAACTAGTGGAGATTATCCACGCCAGTTGTAGCAACCATGTTCTGGAACACGCTGATTGGATAAAAAACACTATCCGAACCAAAGTGAATGACGGGTTAGATCTGTGGAATCGTAAAGATGAGTTGCTTCCTAGTTTGGAATTCTGCGAGTCTGTTGCTAAGCAACTGAAAAGCATCCGTGCTGGAAACCTGGAGCTACAACCTGTTGTCAAAGCATTGTTTGAGCTTGAGAACTACTGTAAAAATTGGAATGCTGGTACTTTCAGTCTGGAAGGCTACTTAATCGAAGTTTCTCGTGAAAGTCAACCGACCCTCAATAAATACGGCAAGCAACGAACCTTTCGTTGTCTTGATGGTAAGGAGCGTCTGTTTGATTGGCACGTCAAACTGAGGTTATGCAACTGGCGGATTCATTTCTTTCCAGATGTACTACCAGGAAAGATTATTATCGGTTATGTTGGTCGCCATCTTCCTACTGTGAGCGCTCCAACATAAACTGAAAACTTGAAAGCTTTTTAGCTAAAGGTTTTAAACAGTTTTATTTAGCCTACAGAGGACGCACCGAATAAAAGCGATCGCTCTCTTAATTTATCTACAATTCCCTTAAGGCTCATAAATAGGGATGAAGATGCGCTATGCCAATCGCTACAGCCAGTTATAAAATCACTTGGGAGAAGCTACCTGATGATTTTCTCTTACCCAATGACCCAGTGGACAATATAGATCAGCCTGCATTAGCAGCCGCATTGAGTGATAGTTTAGAGCAAGCAGGGCGGTTGCAAGAAGATGTGTTAGTCAGCACTAACTATGGTGTCTGTGCCACATTAGATGGCAAAATCGTTGTTAAAGCGCCTGATTGGATGTACGTGCCTCAAATTGGGGTTGTACGAGACGAAGTTCGTCGTAGTTATACGCCACAGCTACAAGGGGAAATTCCGGGAATCGTGATGGAGTTTCTCTCGGAGACAGAGGGAAGCGAATATTCTATTAAACCGACTTATCCACCCGGTAAGTGGTTTTTTTACGAGCAAGTGTTGCAAGTACCGCAATACGCGATTTTTGAGCCAAAACAAGGAGTGCTAGAAGTTTATCAGCTAAATAATTCTGGGCGTTATGACCTGCAACAGCCTAATGCGGAAAATCACTATAAAATTGAGGCACTAAATCTATTTCTTGGTGTATGGCAGGGAACAAAGAGCAACCGAACGGGTTACTGGTTGCGTTGGTGGAATGAAAATGGGCAAATGTTGCCGTGGGGAATAGAATTAGTTGAACAGGAACGACAACGTGCTGAACAGGAACGGCAACGTGCTGAAGCGTTGATAGCACAGTTACGAGCAGCAGGAATTGAGCCGCAGTTGTGAGGAACAGTTGCCTCAAGAGAAGCTAATCCTACATTGACCCCTTAAGGAGAGACATTCACCGAATTTAGGGGTTTCGATTAGAATTGATGAAACTTATGCTTGATAGCTGCTCTGTGTCATGCTCTCTAGGCTTAGCGCATAGGTTATACCTGAACTAAAACAAGTTGGAGCAGTCAACAATGATCAAACGGAAATTGGCTTTAGCCGCTCTCCTATCTACCACTACAATTGCTACTGGTGTTTTGTTGAGTTCAGCGAGTTCGGCTCAACCCTGTTCACTAAGGAATTCTGATTCCTATCAGGAACGCTACGAACAAGCGAACTGGTTACGCTCTCCCTTAGCCGTCTTTATTACCTTACCGGGAATTGCGATCGCTACTGCTCTGTCTGTAGGTTATCGCTACTACAAAAGCTAGAACTGCTCATCAACTTGTCAAGGAAACTTACAGCAACACAATCCAACAAGAAAGCCCCACAAGCTTTAACACTTACAGGGCTTCTTTTTATTTGGTGGCGGGAGGCGGATTTGAACCACCGACCTTCGGGTTATGAGCCCGACGAGCTACCAGGCTGCTCTATCCCGCGTCGCTTTTTCTAGTATAACTCTTAATTTGAAAATGTGACAACTAAAAATTAGAGATTGGCAGGAGAAAGGGCAAAAAGATTAGCCTGTCTGGTTTGCGCCGTGCTTGATAACGTCCTTAATACAGCATGGAGAGTTCGCCCACCACCTCTAACCGCTTGAAACTGCTCAGTTTCATAAACGTTTCTGACAACGTTTCTGATACTGTAGGGCTAATCCAGCCCAACTGCTTGAGTAGATGAATAGCAACAGCGTATTTTGCTCGATGTGCGCCATCCATTACCTTAATGGCTAGACCTAAGCCTTCCCCAACACGACCAATGCACTGAACTCCTTCTGCTCCAGCTTTACTCACAAGTTCACCTTCAGACAACCGCATGAGCGTAGTATCAAATGCACCTTCTCCGGCTATCATGTCTGGGTGATGGGTCATAGCGCGAACAATCCGCTCCATTGCCAAATTGTCACCAGAAGCTAGTTGGGCGTACAAAGATGCCATTTGACGGAGTTGCATGAGATAAGTTGGTGCGCCGCAGTCATCACGAGCACGAATAAACTCTTCTCCCGGCATCTTCATCAACTCAGCAACTTGGGTCAAAACTAGCTTTTGGACAGGATGGTTGTACTGCAAATAATTATTCAGTGGCCACTGCCGTTGCTGGCAGACAGCTAGCATCCCGGCGTGTTTACCAGAGCAGTTGTGTTGTAAGGGACTTTGCTTCCCTTCTGGCGTTGGACATTGTAGTGCTGATGAATCTACATCACAGCGCCAAAGGATATTAAAAACCTGTCGTGCTTGTTCAATTGTCCCGTGATGAGAACTACAGATAATTGCCAAATCACGGTCGTTCAGGCTGTACCGTTCCAGGGTGCCAGTCGTTGTAATTGCTAGCGCCTGAAACGGTTTAAGAGACGAGCGAACAAATGTCGCTGTTTCTGAATTACCTGCAACAGAAAGAACCCGTCCTCGAACGTCACTGACGACAGCTTGGACGCGATGTGTCGATTCAACAAGCCCTTCCCGCAGGAGGCGAACTTCTATAACTGGTGCTTGAAAACGATTTCCCCTTGTCATGCGTAAGACTCTAACACGAGAAGGGGACACAATAATTGCCATGTCAGCAGCATAAACTTTGCCTTAACTGACTCGATTGAGTTTATAAGAAATTCCAAATTAGGCTACCACCGAAGACAAATAGAACAAGGATTGAGAACGTCCGTTTGAGACGTTGTAAAATCGGCTGAACTTGATAAGAGACAATTAGGCGATCGCGTGTCAGAACTTCTGGTGGCTTTGTCCAGGTTTGACCATCATACCAACCCGACTCCTCATAAAATATTGTCTCGCGTAAAAGGCGATCGCGTACATACGACCACCCTAAATAGAGCCGCAGTATGATCAACGCGACAAACACTCCTGCTCCAGCCGCACCACAAAGCATAAACTGCAATATGTACTTCTTCGGTGCAAAACTCGCTGCTGCCAACGGCCCGGCGATAAGCCAACTCCAGCCCCATACCCAAGCGAGCTTTGTCACATAAACTCGCAAGTCCAGAGTTACCCAGCTAAAGAACCAAGAGTCCCTTAGTGCCTGATACTCATTAATCGGTTGTTGCTCAGTTGGAACCGGACAGACAGCAGCAGGAGATTCCATCATATTTTTAGTCACTTAGCGGTTGGGAAACCTGGAATTCGATTTGTTCGGCGTGTCCCCAGAACGCTTCCAGATTATAAAACTCCCGCTCTTGAGGCAGCAAGATGTGGACAATCACCTCACCGTAGTCCTGAAGTAACCAGCTTCCTTCAGCTTGTCCTTCTGCCCTCAGAGGTAGCCGCTGCCAGACATCTTCTACCTTCTGTTCAATTGACTGCGAGATTGCTCTTACCTGCGCTTTAGAAAAACCTGTGACAATCACAAAGTAATCTGCCAGATAAGACACTTCTGACACCTTGAGGATAACAATATCCTCTGCCTTGCGATCATCTGCTGCCTGAGCAATAGTTATGGCTAGCTCTCGGCTCAAATCTTGTTTTTGGGCATCCGTTGCGATTAAAGTAGAAGGCATTTTTAATTGTTCTCTCATCAAATCTGAATTTCCTTGTTCACGCACAAGACAAACATTTATCAACAATGAACTCGAAGGCTACAGCGATCGCACTACCTCGAATCTCATAGTTTCAGTGCAACAGTTGTGCTGCTGCTGTACAAGCAATCCAAGCTGATCCCAAAGAGATCGCGTTACTATTCGGTTTATGACTTCAAGCTTCACCACACGATTTAAGCTGTTACGGTGTCTGCTGGATGGTCTTTTGATTGCGTTTTTTGGCTTGACGACATTGCCAATGCCCAATTTCGAGTCAAGATCGTGCGGGGATGAATCAAACAGCGGCTATTAAGCAGGAATTTTAAAGAATAGTCGCAGGTTAGCCAGACTGATTTATAAAGGCCTTGCCGACTAATTCTTCGTAATTCTTCCAACTCCGGTGTATTACCACGACCAAGTTCCAGAGTATCAGCGATAAATACAACGCACGATAAGTCACTCATGCCGGGACATCCCAAGGTGTGAAGTGCGATCGCTTGCAGTACCTCTTCATCTTGTACGCCGAATCTGTCTTTGGCGACAATCGCACTGACATCTGCGTGCAATAGATGAGGAGTGGCTTCACATACGGGGTCTACTTCGAGGCAATTGTTCCTCGCCATTTCTAGCAGTACACTCTTGCTAAAGTACTTAGCCAAGTCGTGCATTAATCCGGCTTGAGCTGCCTTCTCAACATTAAGATGGTAATGCCCAGCGAGTTCAATGGACATCTGCTCAACACCCAGAATATGCTGAAGCCGAGAAGCAGGAACGTTATCTGCTAACCAGGTTAAGACCTGATCACGCATTACATTAAAAACTCCTAATGGCAACGTTACAACTCTGCAATCTGCTTGCAGCAGCAGGGATTCCCAAGAAATCCTTTGATTAACGTGCTGCCTGATGGCAAACAACGCCAACTCCCCTCGCCTATTCTCAAGCAAGGCTGCTACTTGCAGTCATACATGGTGCTTTCTCCTTGTTATCTGGTGGTAACACCTTTTGCACCGACAAAAATGAAACCATGCTCAATGTTTCTATTTTAGCTTATGGCTTTTGAATGGCGGCAAAGAGTTCTTCATACTGGTTGAGAGCTTGCTCAAACGTATAGTTCTCAAGGGCATACTGCCTACCCTTCTCACCCAGCACTTTTACTTTGTCAGGATTGTGATACAACTCCAGAATTTTTGCAGCTAAGGCATCTGGGTCTTCAGGCGGAACAACAATTCCACCGCCACTTTGTTGAATGGCTCTGGCAGCTGTGCCAGTCGCAGGAACCGAAGCAACAAGCGCTCGACCACTGGCTAGCAGAACTTGAATCTTAGAAGGCATATTAAAGCAAAGCACATTTTGCTTTTGAACCACCAATCCCACATCCGCTGCTGCCAGCATTTCCGGAAGTGTTTCGCGAGGTTGTAGCGGCAGTAAGGTAACGTTGGTCGCGCCACAGGTTTCACAGTAATTTCGCAATCGCTGTAAAGCGTGTTCTTCACCAACAATCACAATGGCAATATCAGGAACATCAAGCAAGCGAGTCGCTGCTTCAATAACAGTTTCTAGTCCTTGGGTTAGCGCAATGTTGCCGGAGTAAAGCGCAACGAATTTATCAGTAAGCTGATGAGCAGCACGGAAACCGTTATTTTCTTTCGGTAACGGTCGAATGAAATTGACATCAACCCAGTTGGGAATTTGCACAATTTTTTGAGCGGGTACATCCTTCTTGAGCAAGTGGTCAACAAAGTCGTCTGCAATGACAGTTATCTTGGTCGCTGTCCGATATGCAAACTTTTCCAACGCTTCAAAGATGCGAATCAGCTTTGGGTTTTTTAGTAAGCCAACGTGAACAGCGGCATCTGGCAAGATGTCTTGGAGATTGAGAACAATAGGAGTGCGGTGTATCCATCCCAACAGGGCAGCAGGAACGGCAACTGGCAAGGGTGGTGCAGTGGTAAAAATGACATCTGGACGCTTACCCCTGAGCGCATGGACAAAGCTTGTAACAACGAAGCTAGTTTCTAGTAATAATCGATCCAGTAAACTTGGCTTAGGGCGAACCCAAACATAACTCCGTTGAATAGCAACCCCGTTAGTGAGTTCGGTAAGGTACAACTTCCCTCGATATCCTTCATAAATCCGACGTTGCGGGTAGTTAGGCATACCAGTAACAACGCGAACTGTGTGTCCTTTTTTGACCAAACCTTCTGCCAGTTCTGTAACTAGGGGAGCAATCCCAATGGGTTCAGGATGGTAATTATAGGAATAAATCAGAATGTGCATAACTTGAGGTTGCCATCTGGGTAGATACTTGCTGAGGTTATTGGGATTGTTTATCCAGGCTAGCCTCCTGTCTGCCAATCATGTTTGAATTTTCCTTACAGACTTTAAAGGCGATCGCCTTCCTAAAATTTCTGGAAGAGAGAAAAATAGAGTGATGGGTTTAAACATCAAGTTGTGAGAAATCATTCATAAGTTGCTCTCCTCCCGTGTTTTTCAGTAGAAAAACATCAACACAACGGAGCGACTTTGAATATCTCTGATCTCATCCAAGAGTGGGTTCCTCATCAATTTATTCAAGACTATTGCTGTAATGCACGTTTATGATACTTGCTCATGCTAAGCAGTAGAATTCCCCTCTCCTTTAGATTACCCAGCAAGACCTCTTTCACTAGCTAGAGACGAGGGGAAAAATGAGGTAGGGGGTAAAGCCAGCTTATAAGCTCCATCCAATCGCTTCGCCATTGCCTCGTTCGGGAGTGAGAACAAAAAGCTAGATGGTAACTCAAAATTTTGGTCAGTGTAATGGCTCTTACCCCCTAAATTAGTTCAATAATCAAATTCTTCGACTCAAATGCCTTCCAAAATACCATGGCAGTCCCAACAAAATTGACAATTGGACTTATCCTTGATGAGACAGTCGATGAGCAGAGGACGCTTGAGCGAATTGAAACTTTACACGAAGCTGGACAGATTGACATTGCTCGACTGTTAGTCATTTCTGATCAGCAAGAAGTGCCTAAATATGATTTCACAATATCTGGAAAACTTTACTCGAATGCTTCTCTACAAAGAGTAGCGACGAGAGTCAATCTCTCAGAATTCATCAAAACTTTACAAACTGACTTCATTGGTTACATCCCTCGTGGAGTCACCTCAAGCTTACGGCTACCGGATATTTCCTCAGTTGAGTTCAATTTCCTAACCCCTTGGCTACCAGACGCTGATTTACCTAAGGAAACGGCAAAAGAAATGCCTGTTGATGCTGTTGCTTGGATTGCGTCGCGTAGTATTGTCCAGTCTGTCTTGCCACAACTTAACGAACTAGACAATT
The DNA here is from genome assembly GCF_059505465.1 of Symplocastrum torsivum. NCBI lineage: Bacteria > Bacillati > Cyanobacteriota > Cyanophyceae > Oscillatoriales > Microcoleaceae > Symplocastrum > Symplocastrum torsivum. The sequence goes on from NZ_JCACKQ010000002.1 coordinate 52,791, forward strand.
GGACAGTTTTAGAGGTAGCTCTAGCCCTAGAAAGAAGTAACATCCCGTTCCGGTGGGGTGCAATATCTGGGAGTGAGTCAGAGTTGCCCAAGCAAAAAAGCGGTTCACCTGTACCGTTAACAGCCACTGCCACAGTTCTCGCTCTCGTGCCTCATTACCGCTGTGAAACCTGGCTGCATCGGTGCCTTCGCTCGTTAGTGACTCAGACACGACTCCCGGAAGGAATTGTCGTAATTGATGATGGTTCTGGTAAGCCACCTGTCACCATCGTTGAGGAATTCCCCAGTGTCACGCTTTTAACAGCACCTCATCAAGTTGGACCGTATAGACTAATCCAGCAAGTCATTGATGATACCAACTACGATGCCTATCTATTTCAAGACGCTGACGACTGGTCAACAAGCGATCGCCTTTACAAGCTGTTGCACACGGCTGAGGTGAGTGGCGCTGAGTTGGTTGGCACACAGGAATTACGAGTTTTTGAAGAAGAATCTAAGCTCAACCCCGTAGTTTATCCCCTTGATGTCAATGCTGCGTTAGCCGAAAAACCAGGGCATCCTCTACTTCACCCAAGTAGTTTAGTTGCACGGGACTTGGTACAGCGCCTCGGCGGATTTGCGACAGGTTTACGCTTTGGCGGCGATACCGAGTTTTTGTTGCGTGCCGCATTAGTAGCAAGAATTGTTAATATTCCCGACTACTGCTATTTCCGTAGGAAGCGGGCAGGTTCGCTAACAACTGCCCCTGACACTGGATTAGATTCAGCCGTCCGCATTGAGCTTCTCAAGACCTTGAAAAACCGAGCCTTAACGAACTACACTGTCTGCCGTGAAGGACAGCAACCCTGCCTTGAGCCTTTGGTAAAAGCAGAACCTATCGTACTTTCGCATATCACAGGACCTCAGTTATCTTGGGTCACAGATAGCTTCCTGTAAGAGTACAGCTAGAATCGAGAAGCTTTACTGAGATTTTAGTAATTAGCGCTTAAAGTACTTGTCTATAAATATGGGTGAAGCTAACGCATCAAAGTTGGAGGTAATTATTCCTGTCAAAGATAGGGCTGAGGTGATGCCATGTGTTCAGTCACTGACCCAATCCAGGGATAAGGTAGCCAGGGTTATTGTATGCGACGGCGGTTCAACTGAAGCCCGATGTGTTGAATCTCTCCACGAACTAGAACGGCAGGATAATGTCCTGGTTATGCACTTGCCCGCTTCAGGATTTAATAAAGCGAGGCTGATTAATCAGGGGATCGCTCAGGCAACGAGTGACTGTCTGCTGATTTCAGACGCTGATATCCTCTGGAATGAAGCTAGCTTAAATGCTCTGTTGAACCATGTCTTGTCCGATACCCAGACAATTTGCTATGTCCAGGATGTAGAGGAATCTGTTGCTCACTCAGTTGCCCTGAAGCGCGATCGCTATACCTACAACTTGCACCTCGATAATGATGTTGCCTTGGTTTCAGTTGTACCAGGGTCTGACCAAGCAGGGAATTATCGACCGGGTTGTGGACTGATCTGTGCTCGAAGGATGACGCTGTTTTCCTTAGGTGGGTATAAGGAGATTTTTACAGGATGGGGATGGGAAGACCAAGATCTACTACTTCGGGCTAGCGTTCTTGGTATCCAGATCTGTGCAACTGGTAGGGTGTTGCACCTCTCACACGAAGACACAGCCCGTAATAGACATCATGGCAATGTCCAGCCGATTCAAACTCGAAACAGCAACATCATTACCTCAATGCAGTCTTTGGCTGAGGGAGTCCTTATGGGAGATTTGCAGATGGAAGCAGTGATTGAACCGAAACCTTATGTAATCCGCATTCAGCTTCCGGTGTCGCTAGGCTATGAGATGGCTTGAGCCACTTCCCCGTTTTGAAAACGGGGGATTCAGGCATCATGCAAGGATTGCAGTCGGAGACTGTCTTACATCCATTAAACTCAGCGAGATTGTCACCAACCCCGCTGGTCTTCAAAACCGTGCGTGAGACTTTCACCTCACACGGCTCCTCAATAATTTGGTGCTTGTCATGCATACCTCATTACCCATTTATCCTCGACTTTTTCAAGTCTCTTGGTGGGCTTAGGCTCGACACTATTGCAGTCGGATTTATTGCCAGGAACATCTACAGATTGCTTCAGATTTGGGTCTTCGTTATTTGCGTATGCCTTGGCAATTGCTTTGACACGTTCAAATCTTTCGACTATTTCCCTTTCTTTAGCTTTAGCTTTTGCTAGGTCTGTAGCTGTCTTTGTATCGTGGCAATGTCTATGTAGAAGTTGCCAATTGTCATAGGAATCCTTTCCACCTTTCGATTTTGGAATTTTATGGTCAACTTCCATCACATCATCTTCACGGAAAAACATATCGCAGTAGGCACACTTCCCTTTTTGCTTTTTCAGGAGTTTGGATACCCTACTTGGCATTTCCGGGTTGTTACCCATTCAAGTATTTGCAGAAACTCTCCCAAGGCTAAGTCAGAAACTTTTCTACCCCAAAGACGTTTCATTCCCTTGAGGTTTAATGCTTCAAAGCACAGCACATCGAATTGGTCAGTCAATTTGTGAGCAAGTTTCCAGAACCAGTCACGTCTCCGATTAGCTACAGCTTCATGTTTTCGAGCTAAGTTGAGCCTCGCTTTCTCTCGATTGTTTGACCCTTTCACTTTTTGGGAGTGTTGCCTGGATGCCCGTGCGATCTCATTAAGACTCACTTTGAGGAATAATGGTGATTCAATCTTAGAGCCGTCAGAGCAGGTGAGAAATGTCTTGAGTCCAAAATCAAATCCGCCAATGTTACCTGTGCTTGATTTAATTTCCGACTCACTAACATTGTCAACAACTACAACCATAAACAACTCACCTAATGGTGATCGCTTAATAGTCAGTGTTTTGACCGTTCCTTCTATTTCCCTGGAGTTCCAGTATTGGTAGACCCTGTTACCTATCTTGACTCGATTACCACCCAGAAACTTGTAGCCAGCTTGCTTGAGAGTGAAAGACTTGTATTTCCGAACTTTCTTAAATCCTGGTGATCTGACTCCTTTTTTATGATGTTTGAAAAACAACTGGTAGGCTTTCTCAATCCGCTGGCAGATATCCTGTACTGCTTGCGAACCAACTAATTGCCAAAATTGTTTACGCTTTCGCAACTTAGCTATGTGCTTCTGAAGTCGCGCACAGTTCAAGTGCTTCTTCCACATTCGGTAATAACGTTTGTGGAGAGCAATACAGTGATTATAGATAACTCCGGCAGCATTAATTGACCGCTTCAGATATCTATTCCGCCTATGACTGTATAGCTTGAACTTAAGACTCTTCATATCTTTAATGATATCATGCATCTATACAATGTATAGATGCCATGAAGAAAAAACCACTGAGTCTACGAATTGAAGAAAATCGCTTAGAAAAGCTGAAGGGGTACGCCAATCTAAAAAAGAAAACAATGACCCAACTGATAGAAGATTGGATTGATAGACTACCACCTCTACCTAGCGATGATTGCACTTAAAAGTGCATACGCTACATCCCACCCATGAATGAGGTGGGCTTTGCTTGTTTTTCTGTAAAAGCTAGCGTACCTGTGCTTAGACAAAGAGATGAAGTTATCCCTAATTGTTGCCTATCGTGGACGTGAGAGCCATTTGAGAACACAGCTTGCCTGGTGGAAAAAGCAATCTGTGCAAGGATTATTGGATACGTGCGAACTTGTGATTGTTGAAGCTGACAAAGAGCGATCGCATTGGATTGAGAAAAAGATTGAGGATACCACAAATATCCAATATGCTCATTTGCTTAACAGTGGAACCTTTCACAAAACAAAAGCTCTAAATCTAGGCTTAGCACTATCAAAAGGTCAATTTGTCGCACCATTTGATGTTGATTTAATTCCTATAGAAAACACCTTACTGCGACATCTCAAAATGGCAGAATTATCGCCGCATTTTCTAGTAACTGGATATCGTGTCATGTCAAGTTCTCTAAGTGTTGATGTTGATAACTTAGCCACTGAAATCGAACAGACATCAATTGCTCCAGAAGATATGCCAACAGCACTTTGGAAACAGCTTATTCGACAAGAACGCTTTGGCGTTGTGCCGTTATTTAATCAGTCTCGTCTTGTCGAAATCGGTGGTTGGGACGAAGCCTTTGTTGGTTGGGGTGGGGAAGATCAAGACATCATTGAGCGGTATCTTGACGGTGGGCGATTCTTGTGCAGGTGTCCAGAACTTGTGTATTTACATTTGCCTCACGAACCTAACCAACAATGGACAGAAGCCCCGCTTGTAGAGCAAAACAGGAAGCATTATTACGAAAAAATGCAAGCTCGACGAAAACCCATGTGAGCTAGAGAGAGCAGAGGAAAAGGCTCTATTGAGAAACGGTAAGTATATATACAGATACGGATTTCGGGTTTAGCGCCATAGATTGGGCATTATTACCCTGCAATTAGAGATTTAGAGATAACGTATGAAACACAGAGGTACACAAGAGTGAAAAAGGTAAGTAACTGGAAAAGTGCGATCGCCTTTGTTACATTGACGTTCTTATCTTTGATTGGAGTTAAGACTGCCTCGGCGACTACAGTAACGGCACAGACAACACAACCCGAAACCCAAAGCTCAACACCATTTCTCAATCCTGGTGAAACAATCCTGGCTCAGAGTTGCCCCTACGGAGGCACTAAATCACCTTATGCGAGGGTGACAACTCGACAGGGAGGTTCCGTCAATATCCGTTCCAGCCCTAACGGGAGAATCATCGGTGCAGTACCCAATGGCTGGGCTGTTGTCCCAGGTAGGAAAGACCCAACTGGCAGATGGACTTATCTTGACTATGGCACCTACTATCGTTACCCCTCTTTCATTTCCGCTCCAACGCTCCGAAGCGGTTGGGTTTCAACAGCTTTCTTAAGACAGCTTGGGTCGTTTTGTGAAAAGCCAGTGTCGATGATGCGTAGCAATCTCAAGGCGTTATCTGGAACCAAGCAGGTTCTAGTGAATGAAGACTGGGTGCAAATGGGTGACAGGATAGCTAGCAGGATTCCTAAGAAATAAGCGATCGCGTTTTTCATTTCAGGATGAAGCTTATTGCCCCCTAAATCCCCCAATTCTGGGGGACTTTGAACAAAAAAATATTAGATTCTTTCACCAATGACCTCTAAAATCTGCTGGAGAACTCCATCCAAATTGGTCATTACTGCCTGATTGTGAAACCGCACCACTTGATATCCAAAGCGGTTGAGTTGCTTGGTGCGAGCTGTATCATAATCAATTTGTTGGTCATGGATTTCTCCATCCAGTTCAACCACCAATCGACACTGAGGACAGTAAAAATCAACAATAAACGAACCCACTGGATGCTGACAGCGAAACTTGAAGCCGTTGAGTTGGCAATTTTTTAAAGCTTGCCATAAAGTCCTCTCAGCAGGAGTTAGGTTCTGCCGGAGGTGTCGAGCAGCAGCAACGATATTCGGAGTGGTTCCCCGGATGCGCTTAGGTGGCATAGGTAAGTGACATAGTTTAAGATTGGAGACTTTCTACGAGTGCCCATTACAAGCCGATTATCCACCAGTTTCCCACTCAACAGTTCAAAGTCCCCCAGAATTGGGGGATTTAGGGGGCGAAAGGGACTCAAACGCGCACCAGGGTTGTGTATAAACAGTACCTTCCCAAAGGTTCAAAGCAAGCCCTATGAGTCAAACGCTTGAACACCTGAGGCGGATGCTAGAAGCAGCAGTAACAACACCAGGCAATTACGATCGCTTTCGTGAAGCAGGTTTGATTCATAGTAATGATTGCCTTCAACTTTCACCTGACTGGCAGCAGGCATTTTTGAACCTCCGCCCAATTGATAAACAGACGGTTCGTGAGAGTCCGGGTTTGTTTCTCGCAGACGTTGACGATATTGTTTATCGCGGTGCTACCAGTGGCAGTCGAGGGCAGTCTTTTATTTATTTTGCGGGTACAAAGTGGAACGAGGTGAGGATTAGCTCACGTCGTCGAGCGCTTGAATGGTGGGGTATAGGTGAAAATACTCCAATCATTAATGTTGCCAGTCGGATGCAACCTGTACGGGCAATTGATGTTGCGATCGCAGGTGAACCTACGCAATATTTTATTCACATACTGAACAGCCTAATAACAGAGCGTCCAGTTGTGATTCGCGGCTATCCTAGCCGATTGTGTGAAGTTGCGACACGGCTTAAAAATAAGAGTACACCAAGTGTCATTGCTGTCATTTGTACTGGAGAATGCCTCTTTGAATACCAACAAGCTTTACTAGAATCAGTTTTCCACGCTCCAGTTATTAACGAGTACGGGTGTCAAGAGACAGGGATTTTCGGGCTGACTTGTCCAGAAGCCGGACACCTACATCTCGATGGTGAGCGCTGCTTGTATGAAGTCATCGATGGGCAACTGGTTACAACCGACCTTTTCAACCTCGTGATGCCAGTTGTACGCTACAAATGCGGCGACCTTGTAGAGTTAAACACAGAACCCTGTCCCTGTGGTCGTCCTGGTTTTACAGCCAAGGTTTTGGGACGCATTGAGGACAATGTTCGCACAATTGAGGGCTTAAAGCGTCCAGGTGAAATTTCCATGCCAGCCCTTGAGGGTATTCTGAATTACCAGGTAGTGCGTCGGGAAGGGACACAGATTGATATTTGGATACAGCCAGGAGACTCTGTGGATTTCACACCTCAGTCCTTAGAACCTCTGGTTAATTGGATGGACGCTACGTTTGGAGAAGTCCGTGCTGAAATCTTTTTGGATGATGCTCAGGAGATGAACACTGTGCCTGTGCGTCGTTGTAATGATGCGTTCTGGATTCGCTGCATTACCAAGGAATCGTGGACAAAATGGTTGAATGAGCCACGATTACCAAAAGGTGCTGCTTTTCAGGCGGCTCAATTACTGAAGAAACTGATCGAGCCAGGAGTGATTGTTGGTTCTGGGTTACCGCCTACAACCCAGGCAATGCTAACTGACATTCTTGATAGTCCACCTTGTAAAGAGCCACAGGTAGAACGGATGACAGCGCGGGTATTGCTGTTTGCTTGTAGCTTCCTGGCTGATGAGCCAGAGGTGGTATCAATTTATCATCGTGCTGCCGAGAGAGTGAAGCGTGCTGTGGCACAAATTGGTCAGTATGATGGTACTGCAATTGTTGACTTACTCGTTCCCACACTTTTTCTAGAGACGAACGTTGCAACAGCAATCTGGGCTGAGTATCCTTTACCTGTACATTTACAAGGCTCACTCGATACCTTTAACGTCCATCATCTGCTACATGCGTTTGAGCCAGCACTACGTCAGGCAAATGCATCTGGGTCAAAAACTATTGTGCGATCGCTAAAACCTATCCTATCTATATTGATTGGTGATCTAAACTTTTTTGCGCCACGCTTTGGGACTTGGCTTCTTGCTCATTGGGGTGAGCTAATTCATGGACAAGCGATCGCATTATCCCCCATACCAAAAGCACCCAAGGATGATGATTTTTTGACGGCTTGGCTGGCATGGCGGCAAGACATGATCAGGGGTGGACAGCATCAAGATATAAGATTATCTGCATTAGCTGACGCGGCGCGAGCGCATGAAGAACAAGCACGAGTTTACCTGGAGAAAGGTTACGGCAAGTTAGTTAGGGGAGAAGAACTTCACCCGCATCAGTGGCTCGACATTCTGGGGGCGAATGCTGGGATATTAAGTCAGGGACTACCCAGTGATGAGGTCGATCCAATTCCCTGGGCACCAATTATGCGATCGCTAGTTAAGCCGTTACAGATGCGCCAAGAGTACGAATTAGCTTATCAATGCTTGGTTGCCTCAGCAATACCATCGTCTCGTACCTCTGCATTTGAACGTTTAGCATTGAAGGTTAACGACAAGCAATCAGTGATTTACGACCTTGTTGCTTCAGGAATTATCTGAATCTACGTTACTAGTGCAGTTGCAAAAAATAGTCGAGTTGAATGTGCGATCGCTTATCAGGTAGAACTGTCACTGTGCATCGGCAGCGGTAAACTGATAGAACTCAGTTTTTCTCCAGATGAACGCTCAGATTCCACTCCTTAATTTATTTGAATACGAAACAAGAGCTACTGAACACCTCACTCAGATGGCGCTTGACTACTATGCTGGTGGTGCTTGGGATGAAGTCACCCTACGGGATAATCGGGAAGCTTACGATCGCATCAAGCTTCGTCCCAGGATGTTGATGGATGTCCTCAATCGCTCAACTTGCACAACGGTTCTTGGGCAAACCTTATCGATGCCTATTCTCATTGCCCCAATGGCGTTTCAGTGTTTAGCTCATCCAGATGGAGAAGTTGCGACAGCCAGAGCTGCTAGTGGTTTGGGAACCAGTATGGTAGTGAGTACACTGGCGACAAAAAGTTTGGAAGACGTTGCTGATACCTCGAACCAATGGCGACAGGAAAACCAGGAAGTAATTGAGCAACAAGAGGAGTTAGCATCCAACAATTTTTGGTTTCAACTCTATGTACATCGCGATCGCGGTTTAACTCAAGCTTTAGTAGAACGTGCCCAATCTGCTGGTTATCAAGCAATTTGTCTAACTGTCGATTCTCCAGTTATGGGACACCGGGAGAAAGATAAGCGTAACCAGTTTACGCTACCTACAGGAATGTCCCTAGCCAATTTAACGACTCTCAAAGACTTGAAAATCCCTGAACGTTTTGGCGAATCTGGCTTATTTGCCTACTTTTCCGAACAAATTAATCCAGCACTAACCTGGGCTGATTTAGATTGGTTATGTTCTTTATCACCTTTGCCTGTGGTTGTCAAAGGGATTCTGCGAGGAGATGACGCGCTAAAAGCTGTGGAACATGGAGCAAACGCCGTAATTGTATCGAATCATGGGGGGAGACAACTTGATGGTGCGATCGCATCAATTGAGGCTTTAAGTGAAGTTGTCGCGGCTGTCTCTGAGCAAGCTGAAGTCTTGGTAGATGGTGGTATTCGCCGAGGAACTGATGTTCTCAAAGCTTTAGCCCTAGGCGCAAAAGCCGTTTTACTGGGGCGTCCCGTGTTGTGGGGACTTGCTGTTGGGGGAGAAGCCGGAGTACGTCATGTCCTTCAACTGCTACGCGATGAACTAGACATTGCTATGGCATTGAGTGGCTGTGCGTGTGTTGATGATATTGATTCGAGTTTGGTATTGCCTCCAAAGTTTGGTTGGTAGCTGAAATTAGGCAGAGGAGACAAAGGACTCTTTGTCATAGTCACCCAAGGGTTTAGCAGCAGCCCCAGCGACCGTGCTAACAAAGTCAATCTGTCTCAAGGCTGATTGACTTTAATAGCTCTAAATCGGGTTTAGAACTGCGGGATTAACAGAAGGGTAGTAGCGCTAGAGATTTTCTTCTAATATATTAAGAAATATTAATTAACAAAAAAACCTATCCATAGGAACATGTCTGACAAAGTTTTAGGTAAACCGCGCCCTCTATGGCAAGTCATTCTCTTCTCAGGTGCCAGCTTGATGCTCTATTACGGCTGGTACAAGTGGATAATCCAAGAAGAATTGCGTCGTTACAATGGCGATGGTTGGTCGGGTACGCTGTGCTTACTTCCTTTTGTCTTAGGTGTAGTGGTTCCCCAAGCTTTATGGATATTTGACCCGGATGTTCCCGGATGGTTTGGCTGGTTTTCTTTGCTAGGTGTTGCCTGGATTTATATTGTTCAATTCAGGTTGTATAAAACGGTGAATGAACTTTATCGCCAAGAAGGTTTGAAAGCACCGCTTGTTGTTTGCTGGATTTTTGTACCAGGACTAAATTTAATTGTTGGATTCAGACAAATTCATTTTTTAAGTGAATATTGGGCAATGAAACAAAAGATTACGGTTAAAGATCCACTCGCCCAGAGTATTCCTTTCCTCTCAGCAAATGCTTGATATAGCAATCAGCAGTCAGCTTTCAGCGGTCAGCTTTCAGTCAATTAGGCTCTAGCGAAGGAACGCAAGCTCCCGTTAAGGTCCTAACCTAAGTGGCTACTGCTATATAGCTCCAAAGCCGTCAGCTATCAGCGGTTCAGATTCCCGTCTTCTCAAAGAAGACGGGAATCTAGCCTTCAGTTTGCCGTTTACTTATCACCATGTTTTCGAGATTTCAGCGATCGCAAAATTGCAGTTGTGCGATTAGCAATTTCTGGACGTGTCAAAATGCCTTGTGAAGGGCTAAATAAAAGCGCAAGTAAAAATAAACTGAAGGTTACCAATACGATCGCTGGGCCAGAGGGGATATTCAAGTAGTAGCTGCTGTAAACCCCGCTGATACTAGCAATAATTCCTAAAATTGCTCCCACTATCATGACTTGGTGTACTTCTTTCACCAAGAGATATGCTGTAATCCCAGGCCCAACGAGTAGGGAAATGACTAGCACAACACCTACCGTTTGCATACTCACAACAATCGTGAGCGTGATACCCGCCATTAAACCGTAGTGAAGGGCATTAATCGGATACCCAAGCGCTCTAGCACCCAGTTTATCAAAGGTAAAAAATAGTAATTCTTTATAGAAGAGTTTAACTAAACCTAAAATAATTACAGTAATGATAGCCGTGCGCTGAACATCATTGATTGTTACGCCCAAGATATCACCAAATAGAAAACTATCCAAGTCTAAATTACTTTTTAGCAAGGTAATTAGAACAATACCTAAAGAAAAGAAGCTAGAGAAGGTTAGCGCCATTGCTGCGTCAACTTTGACACGGGATTGTGAGCGAATCCAGGCAATTACAAATGTACTCAAGACACCGGAGATGAAAGCTCCGAGTAAAATATTAACGCCCCAGAAAAACGCGATCGCAAGTCCCGGTAAAACCGCATGGGCTATCACATCTCCCAGCAAAGCCATGCGCTGAACAATCAGATAGGTACCCACCACCGGGCAAAGAATTCCCGTGAGAATGCCTACTGCGATCGCATTTCGTATGAACTCGTAGCCCAGTGGTTCTATTAACCAATTCAGCATATTAATGGTAGATTTTGGATTTTTATGCCTGTTTTAGCCTCAAATAATCACTAAGCTCTAACAAACATATATCGTCTCTGCTGACTCATTCAAAAGTTGTGACTGTAAACCAGCACCATAAGCCTGTTGAATATTGTCTAATGTCATCACCTCTTGAGGAGAACCATTAGCAATTAAATATTGGTTTAACAACAGCAAGCGATCATAGTGAGACAATTCCTTCCCCCACTCATGAGAACTAATTAATAAAGTTTTCCCCTCTGCCTTTAGTTCAGCAAATATCTGAAAAATAATCGCTTCAGTCTTTTTATCAATACCTGCAAGGGGTTCATCAAATAAGAATAAAGAGGCTTGCTGTGCTAGCGCTCGTGCCAAAAAAACCCGTTGCTGCTGTCCACCCGAAAGTTCTCCAATTTGACGATGCCGCAGTTCCCACATTCCTACCCGTTGAAGTGCGGTGGCAACAATTTCTTTAGATTGATGATTAGGAGAACGGAACCATCCGGTGTGTTTGCTACGTGCCATCATCACCACACTCCAAACGGTTGTCGGATAATCCCAGTCAATTTGCGATCGCTGTGGCACATAAGCACAGCAACGAAGCTGTTGTTTGAGTACCTGTCCGCAAAACTTCACGACACCACTTGCCGTAGGCACTAATCCCAGCATCGCTTTAATCATTGTGCTTTTACCAGCACCATTGGGACCAATCACACCAACTAACTGTCCTGGTTGTAAGTAGAAGCTGACATTCCCTAAAGCGCGAACCCCCCGGTAGTTGACAGCTAAGTCTTGAACTTCTAACATTAACGAGCAATATGAGAATCATTATCGTTCTATTATATTGGCTCAAAGACTGGTCATGTTAAAAAGCATCGTCATGAAAACTCGCAGCTTAGGAAGCACAGCTTTCTTGCTACTGGTACTAGGGATAACAAGCTGTAGTGTCCGTCAGCAGACAACTAATTCAGCGTCTGACACAACGGCGACATCACCGTCCTCAGCAAATAGCGAAAAGCCAAAAGTTGTCGCAACTAGTAGTGTCCTTTGCGACATTACCCAAGAAATTGCCCAAGATACCGTTGATCTTACCTGTTTGATTCCGGCAGGGACTGACCCCCATGTGTATGAACCAAAGCCAAGCGATCGCAAAGCGATCGAACAAGCACAACTCATTCTCTACAACGGCTATGGTTTTGAACCGGGGTTGATCAAGATTATCGAGTCAAGCAAAAATTCTGCGTCAAAAGTCGCTGTCAGTGAAGTAGCTGTTCCTGAACCCCTTGCTGGTGAAGAGCATGATCATGAGGGTGAGGAAAAAGCAGAAGCCGGTCACGCTCATGAACATGAAGGTGAGGAAAAAGCAGAAGCCGGTCACGCTCATGGTGAAACTGACCCCCATGTTTGGAATAATGCCCAAAATGGTATCCGCATCGCTGAGACAATTAGCGACAATCTAGAAAAGTTATCCCCCAACAATGCCGCACAATACACCAGCAACACCGAAAAAATGACCAGTGAACTAGCGCAGCTAGATAGCTGGATTAAATCGCAAATCAGCACAATTCCAGCGAATCAACGCACATTGGTCACAACTCATGATGCAATGGGCTATTACTCTACCGCTTATGGTATTCCTGTAGAAGGTGCTTTACAGGGTATTAGCACTGACGAAAGAGCAACAGCAGGACGGGTAAAAGAACTGGTGGGAGAAATTAAAAGTACGAAGGTACCCACAATTTTTGCTGAAACTACAGTTAATCCGAAGCTGATCGAGTCGGTAGCTAAAGAAGCGAATGTTAAAGTTTCAGACCGAAAATTGTATGCCGATGGAATCGGAGAAAAGGGTTCAGAGGGTGATACTTACGAGAAGATGCTGATTGCCAACACCCAAACAATAGTGGAAGGACTGGGAGGCAAGTTCACGCCATTTCAGGCGAAATAAAGAGAAATACACAATCAATCCGAAGGTGGAATAATCAAGCGTAGGCTTTTTTTAGTTCTTGCCAGCGCTGGTTCCACAGTTGTTGCATCGCTTGCATCACCTCTGGTAAGTCAGAAAATTCTTGGCTTTGCTGTCGAATTTCCGGGGCTAATCGCTCTAGTCCCGTAAAATCTCGGCAACAGTACAACACTTGTTGCCAAGCCGAATACCACTCGCTTCCGGCTTGCTGATGAGCGCGAATGGGAAGAGTGCGTTCTTCTTCTTCCCGCAAGTGTTGAGCTTGTTGCGCCCAAGCGTCCCGCCACGGTTGCACGGCTTGAGGATTGTCATGCTCATCGTACCAGTCTCGTTCGCTGCGTAAGATTCCGCCTAACTGGTCGAGGCTGGCGCGGGATGTGCAGCGTTTGATAACAGCAATTCCCTGTTCAATCCAGAGGGGCAAGCTGCGATAACTGATGAATTTGGCACGGGATTCAACGAGTTTCACCCAGATTTGGTGCTGCCAGCACTCTATGCGATCGATTTGGTTGAGGGAAACTTTGAGGAAAGTGGCAACTTGCTGCCGTACTTGGTCGAGGGGTAATTGTCCGGGGTCGATGAACCCGGCGGTGATTAAGTTCTGGGACATGAGGGTAGATTGCTCCTGTTTTTGGGTGAAGGTGTAGTGACCCAAAATATTAGCCACCCCGCTTTATTGCATAGAAAGTCGGGGTGGCTAGAGGAGTGTTACCATTTCTTCTAGCCTCCAGACTGCTTACTCAGTTGGGGGGTTAGCCGCTCTTAAGCTCTGAACTAGCTTTTGAGTGGCGCTAAGATTTTTAGGTTTACTGAGTTAATTAAGATTACCTTAGCAGATTGAGTGATTTCTGCAATAAGGTCAAGTTTTTGTTATAAATCTTTAGATGATTTTGTTCTACTGTGCCTCATCTTAAGCTCCATAGCGTTAGCATAAGCTTGTTACAGAACTCAGAACACAATAAGGGTAAAATTATCAATTATAGCTTCTTTCTAGGAGGCGCAAAAAATGCTTAACGAAATTATCTGGGAGCTTGAAAAAGATCAATTTAATGAAACAGCACTTGATGTTAATAGTATCAAGCAAATTCTTGAAAGTCATCTTACTTCTAATGGAATAGAAGATGAAATCTCTGAGTTCTTTAGAGAAGTAGCTGCACTAAAAGGTAAAAGTGTTGATGATACACTACTTGAAATGATTGCAGGGAGTCAAAAATACATAGAGGCAGTCAATACACCTGTTGAGATTAAGGATGATATACCAACAAACGTAAATAAGTATGCAGATAAACTCGAAAAAATCTCTGTAGGTATAGAATCTTGCTGGGATATTTTTTCACAGGAAAGTCATCAATTTTTTATTAACTTAGCTTGGGATCTCTGTAGAGCAAGTTCAAAATTTTATGGCTGGAGGGGCCTATTGATTAGATTGCGGCTTCTTTTCCTCTCTATTCAACAAAAAGAAGATTTATTTAAAAAATATAAAGATTCTTTTTTGTTTATACCAAAAGCTGTGGATAGAGCTATAGAGCTTAGAGGCTCAAAGCCTACTGTACGATTACAGGCTACAGCACAATCTTTACTGAAACGTGCAAAAGGAATGAATACAGCCCAAGAAACATTATTACCATATTTAAGACACTTAGGACGTGATGAAGAAGAGCAATTAGAAAAGAACCAAGCAGCTATAGCGTGGGCTAAGGCAAGACTTGAAGAGATTCAAAGTAAAAGAAAGGGACAAAATTTATAGCGTGATTGTTATTTTAGACTCCGGAGTCCTTGGCTTACTAGCGAGTCCTGTTCAGGATGCATCTGAAGAAGAAGAGAATGAAATATCCCAATGTACACAATGGTTGTACACATTACTTTCTAAAGGCATTTATGTAGTAACTTCAGAAATTTCGGATTACGAGGTTAGGCGAGAGTTTATTCGTATACAAAGTGATGGTTTGGCAATTCTAAACAGCCTTAGAGAGGTGATTGATTTTCTCCCACTAACTACAGAGGTAATGCAAAAAGCTGCGGATTTTTGGGCTGATACACGTCAAAACCATGTACCTACAACAGATGATAAAAATATTGATGCAGACATGATTATTTCAGCTCATTGGAGTATATTAAGTGAAGCGTTTCCCGGACGTGCTGTCTTGATTGCTACAAAAAATATCCGGCATCTGAAGATATTTGCTCAAGAAAATGCTCAAGAATGGATGAATATTAAAATTTAGCTTCCTAATTTTTTGTCTTTAAACAAGGAAAGTTGGTTATCAGGAGGCATAGGTATAACTTCAATCACTTTCTGAATAGTATGCTGAGTAGATATTGACTCCCCTTTAAAATCATACTTAACTACAATTTCAACTTTCGCTTTAACTGCATCACCTGGTGCGATAATAACCTCTCTTTGCTTAAATTTTTTTAACCATTCTGAGTCAGTAATTTTTACATCAATCGATCTCCCGTCATATCTAAATTCCCATTTGGATTCACCTAAATAATCCGGCTTCTTAACTTTTAAAATCATCAATTGTTCAGATTTGATAGTCTCTTTGACTAATAAATTATCTCTCGACTCCGGAGAAATACTAAAATTCCGATTAACAGGCAAGTTTGATGAGCGAGTTAGATAATATAAATTATCTGCTGCCTGAAGCTCAGATGAAGCTAATTGAAACTTATCTATACTTAACAATAAATCTTTATCATTTGGAGGGGTATAAATGCCCAGAGTGTTAATATTAGTCTGGTTAGCTAAAGGTCTTAGTTTATCTTGTAACTCTAAAACTTCAGAATGACTCTTTATAGTATCCCTTTTATTGATAAACTTTATAATACAAGATTTAGATTCTACTAAATAAGAACTAAGGAGCTTTAAATTTAAATTGCTTAAATTGTTATTTACAGACTTGAAAGCAAATTTTAGCCAAACACTAATAGAGCCTTGCTCTATATTGTCTAAGAGTAGATCGGGTTCAATATCTATATCAAGAGATCTGATTAAACTTTTATCTGTTACTTGACAAAAATCTATAAGTCCCGAAAAAGCACGGAAAACTCTCGCCGGATCTTCTGTATCCCTAACAAAGTCAATCTTAAAACCAAAATCTGCTCTACCGGAAGATACAACCAAAGATTTTACTACCTATACAGACTTTAAAAATTTATCAACTATCAATTGTAAAACCAAATTCTTCTATTGAAATTCCTTTCTTTTGCTAAGGGATGTGCTCTTGCTTTGCACACTGCTCTGATGCGATCACCTTTTTGGATAGTTAGCCGAAGGCACTCACGCAGCCTTAAAATATTCCCACTGAGATCTATAGCTCTCTAGCCCTGAGTTATAAGATTGATATCTTGCCCGTTTTGCAACGAAGGGATGATTAGGATTCACGATATTGAGACAAAATTAGTGAGGCTACTTTTCATCCCGTTGAGTTTGCTTGAGAATTCTAGCAGAACGCTCGATCATAGCCTTCAACTCAGCCTCTACCAAATCTTCCAATTCTTCCTGAACTTGAGGAGAAAGCACCTCTCCAACAGCAACAGCCTCATGCAATCGATCCATCAGTTCCCGTAACCGTGCTTGTTGCTGTGCTGTAAACAAGTCATCGGGAAGAAATCGCTGCACAATCACCACTGTACAACCGCTCTGTTCACCTCCCCGTGCTGTCAATTCCTGCTCAATCCTATCGAGTGCTTGTCCTGGTGTTGCGCCTGTAGCCTCTTGCTCACCACAGATAGCTCGATATATTGTTTGCTCTGTTCTTTCTTCTGAAACAATCTCAATAGTTGTCATACTGGCTCAGGATAGGAGAGTTCATGACGAAAAATTCTACGGGTTCAGTAGGGTCTAAGGTTTAGCCTATCACTGCTCAAGGAGAGGCGATCGCACTTTACACATGACTAGAAATGCGATCGCTTTTTTGGATAGGTTGGCAGAATGCGATCGCCTTTGGGGAGGTAGGTGTTTTTTTCAACGCTGGCGAAATTATGGTTACATTCCTTATCACACAAGGGTTTGATGCGATCGCTTTTCCAATGCCATCATACCGAATCCGGGTCAGCTACCCCCTTTTTCGGCACCCATCGAACTTTGTAGAGACGTTCCGCCGGAACGTCTCTACGAATAAAACTAATTTCACGAATTCCCTAAGCACTGAGGACTGGTGGCTGTGCCTGTAAAACCTCTTTGGGTAATTCTGCAAGTTGAGCTTCAATCTGATCACGCACAATCTCGCGATATGCTAAAAAGTGTTCATTATGAGCACAGACTGTGAGGTAATGCTCCCAGACACCAGGATTATTCTTAATGATGCTAAAGAGATGATGCCAAAACTTCGTGCGAGTCTTGCGTTTGACTCCCTGACGCCAGCAGACAAGTAGCAGGGCTTTGAGATCTACCCAACTTGGTAGTTTTCCAGGAGGTTTGCACTTTGGCGCCCCTAGAATCAAGAAATGGCGATAGGCACGGTCTAAAAAGCGTTCCGGGTCATACAACTCACAAAACGCCTCAACATATTCCCTGGCGATGTCTTCCAGAGGTCGAGTTGGGATATAGTTCATCAAGGTGGCTTGGTCAATGTCGGTATCTTTGCTCCACAACCGACCCTCTTTTTCTAATCGGTGCCAGAGGGCAGTATTCGGTAAAGCTTGTAAGATGCCAAGTAGACCCGTAGGAATTGCTGTTTGCTCAATAAACCGGACAATCCGAGAACCTGCCCCAGCTTTCTCACCATCAAAGCCAATAATAAACCCAGCCATTACCCGCAAACCGGAGCGTGTAATCGCTTCCACAGAGTCACTAAGAGTTGTGCGTGTATTTTGGAATTTCTTGGTCAGTTGCAAACTCGCTTCATCTGGTGTTTCAATCCCCAAAAACACAGCATTAAAATTACACTCAACCATCAAATCCAATAACTCTTGGTCTTGGGCAAGGTCAATCGAGGCTTCTGTATTCAACGTAAAGGGATACTCATGTTCAGCTTGCCAAACTTTTAACTCTTTGAGGAATAACTTGACGTTGCGCTTATTACCAATGAAGTTGTCATCCACCATAAAGACGCTACGCCGCCACCCCAACTCGTAAAGGTAATCCAACTCTGCAATTAACTGGGCTGGTGTCTTCGTCCGAGGCTTGCGACCATAGAGGACAATAATGTCGCAAAATTCGCACTGGAAAGGACAACCTCGTGAGAATTGCACCGACATTGAATCATAAGCATCCAACTCCAACAAATCGAAGCGAGGAACAGGCGTTGTCGTCACATCAGGTTTTTCGCCACCAGAACGGAAAATTCCTGCTGTCTCACCCCGTTGAATCGCCTCAACAAACATCGGTAAGGTAATTTCCCCTTCATCCAAAATCAGGTAATCAACACCTGCTTCTGTTGCTTCGTAAGGTACAGAAGTTGGGTAGGGGCCACCACAGGCAACGCGCTTGCCTCGGCGTTTTGCTTCACGAATTTGATCGAGTAAGTCTTTTTTCTGGACAATCATCGCGGAAAGAATCACGACTTCTGCCCACTCCCATTCTTCCTCTGTAACGGCACGAACGTTCCGGTCTACCAGCTTAAATTCCCACTCTTGGGGTAAAATTCCTGCTACTGTTACTAACCCTAGAGGCGGCAGTAAAACTTTGCGGTTGACTAATTGAAGGACTTTCTCAAACGACCAAAAACTTTTAGGAAACTGGGGATAGATTAGTAAAACTCGCATTAAACCTCACAGCCTCACACTAAATTTAGCGGTTAGTTGGTTGACAGATTGGTTTTAAAGCTATAAGATATGCAACTTTTGCCTTCTATAACAAACCTTAAAGCTAATTACCAACCATTAGGTCAATGCTAACAACTCCCCTTTTTGTTTCTCTCTTGTCTTGAGGTATTTGTAGAAGCGATCGCCAAGCGAGAAGAGCAAAGCAGATCGCACAATGCTCGATTAGCCTCATACCAGTAATCCAGAAATAATCACACCACCTTCTTGTATGTTTCACTATACGGTGGTCTTCCATGCTCATAATAACGGCGATAGAGCAGCTCAAGCTTACCACCATACTCCTGAATCGCTGCCCGTTGGCGCCGATATAGCCCGCGAAATGTGTTGGCAAACAGTAGTGTAAAGATTGCCACGCATAATCCCGCTACAGTTGAGATTAAAGCCTCGCTAATGCCGCCTGTAACACCAGCCGTTTTGCTCCCTCCAATATCGCCTATCCGAAGCGCGGCAAAGGCGTTAATCAATCCGAGAATAGTTCCTAGAAGACCAAGAAGTGGCGAAATACTAATGATCGTTTCAAACACCGTGTTGAAACGGCTGAGTGTTGGCAACTCGGCTTGCGCTGCACTTTCTAGCGCCAGTTGAAATTCCTCTGGGGTAGCTTTTTCGAGTTCCAAAGCGGCGATAAAAATCCGTGCAATCGGTAGATCGCTATTTTGTTCTAGCTTGACCAATGCGGCTTGGGGATCGTATTGGTATAGCTTGAGAACTTCCCGGATGACCTTGTTCTGACGCTTCGTTACTCGCTGCCAAAAGATAATGCGCTCCAAAATTAATGCGATCGCAAGTATGGAGAACGCTAACAGGGGCCACATGACAACCCCACCTAAAGTAAAGAAGTTGCCGAGTGACATTATTGGCTTTTAAGCTCAGGGATTATTTGGGACGCGCTCAATTTGAGCATAGCCACTGAAAATCAGCCTTGTTCCTTGGGTTTCTAAGCGGTTGATACGCATCGTGACACCATCAAGGTTGAAGCGATCCAGATCAACCATATTATTTAATATCTCTGCCAATGCCGTCGTCAAGGTTTGAGAAATTTCTCGAAAAGACTCTGGTACAGCATCCGGTTCAAACTGAGCATCTTGAAAGAGAACACGACGACGCCGCTCAACTGCCAAGGTTGATGACATACTAATCGGTACTAAACCGTGTTCAGGGAGATTCCCTTTTGCAAAAAGCCGTATCCGGTTGTTGGGTTGCAATTGCACCTGCACGTCTGTGAAAGAAATTGGCTGACCACCAGAGAGTTCATCCAACGCTGGGATCGAAAGATTTTCCAGGCGCTTTCTTACCAGTTCGGCTTTGAAAGACTCGTTGATGTCGTCTTGAGTGAGTACAACTTGTGCGATCGCTTGTGTGGGTTGCTTTAGATTAAGCTGACCCTTCAGAACTGAGCCAAAATCCAGCGAGACAGCATCAGTTTCAAACGACATCTCCTCAGTCCGGAATTCCTTGCGGATTACCAAACCGCGACCACTCATTTTAAAACTGTCGATAATACCCTGTAACAATTTGCTAGACGGATAGCAGCGAACTGCAACCTCTATTGACTCGCTCCGAGTGAATAGGTGGCGAATCGTCTTGCTGGCGACTGTATTGAGCATCTGCTCTCCCCAGTCGGTACCAGGTGTATTCTTTGTACCGGCGAAGCCACCAAACATAACGTTGTGCATCCACGAGAGTTCTTTATAATTTGTAACAAAATGTGAAGCAGTCAGCAATCTATACTTTGACGGGTTGCAGGTTGAAGGGGAGGTAGCAGAATCACTGAACAGCCATCAACTAGTTTTGGCATAAAGATTCTTTAGTTGTAATACGGAAGTCGGCGAGATGGGGACAGAATTTCTTAAGGCATCTATCAGTTTTACTGACAAGACTTACGCCCAGACACGACACCTGGTGGGGGCGCAAAGCCTTGCACCCCTACAGATGGTGGTTCAAAGTAAAGGTGGTCTTGGCGACTCTTGACCCTCGCTCTCATACTGAAACCAAGACTAGTCAATATGCATCCCTTCTGCCTTCTGCCTTCTCCCCTGGAGCCTTTTGCTGTATTTCAAGTCGGTGAATCACTGGCAATCGACAGTACCCAGTCCCGTAGAATAGCATTCACCTGCTCTGGCACCTCATCATGGGGACAATGACCAGCCTGAAGATAGTGTTCGGTCAGTTGGGGATAATATTGACGGAACTGTGCGCCCCGTTCCTTTGAACGCATCCAGGGGTCGGCTTCTCCCCACAGCAGGAGTAACGGGCAGGTTAGTTGTTTGAGTAGGACATCAATTTTTTCTCCTTGGGGTGACTTGAAGACAGAAGCAAAAACTTTGTGGGCACCGACATCACAGGAAGGGCGATAAATTTCTTCTACCAGTTGGTCTGTGATCGCACTCTGGTCAAAATAAACTTTCTCAAGCGTATTGCGAATCACTGAGCGTTGTCGTACATATTGGAACAAGAGAAAGCTTGCCCAAGGTTGCAGCAAAACTGAGCGACTGACATCACCGATGAACTTTTGCAGAGGATTTGGTTGAGTCGGTACCTTGGTATCCGTAAATGGACCAGCACTGTTGAGTAAGACTAAACCAACCGCAGATTCAGGACGTTGTGCAGCCACACACAGCGCTGAATAACCCCCCAAAGAGTTTCCTGCCAAGACAGCAGGTTGACCGATGATATCGGTGATAAAGTCATTTAGCTGGTCACGCCACAAGTCGCCTCCGTATTGCCACTCAGGTTTAGCAGAGCGTCCAAATCCCAAAAGGTCAATTGCCCAAACCTCAAAATCGTTACTCAGTTCGGCAATATTTTTGCGCCAGTGGTCTGTGGATGCCCCGAACCCATGAACCAACAATAAGGGTGGGTGTCCTGATTTTTTTTCACCAGCTCGTACATAGTAAATAGATTGCCCTCGCCACTGCCAGTAAGTGCCTGGTATTGGTCTGGTAGCGGCATCTTGGGTTGCCTGTGTGGTCACGGGAAATGTTAAGTAACGTTAACTTATTTATTTTAGCGTTGGCGAAGAACTGGAACGAGCGTCGCTCTTAGCCTACTGTCAGGCTTAGCGCTTCCCTGTCATCTCGATAAGGAGGCAATGAAACTGATGTAATATCATGGGTTGGGACGAATAATGTTGAGTAATATAAAGACTAAAGATAAAATAATTCCCTGTAATAATGGGAATTCGTTTCTACACATGAACTGGAGAGGGTAGAGCAGTGTCTGTCGAAACTATTGAGAAGCGTTCAACATCAACAGTCCGTAAACCCGCGCCTCGCTACCGCGTTTTGCTCCACAATGATGACTTCAACTCGATGGAGCATGTGGTGCAGACTTTGATGTCAACAGTATCGAGTTTGACCCAACCTCAAGCGGTCAACATTATGATGGAAGCCCATATGTCGGGTATTGCTTTGGTTATTACCTGCGCTCAAGAACATGCTGAGTTCTACTGTGAAACGCTGAAAAATCACGGTTTGACTAGCACAATCGAACCGGATGAATAAGAGGTTGGGTTCTTAAGGGCTATGGGTTAGGCATCGCCTCAAGTACTACACTCTGTTCAAAAAATTGTGACTAAGTAGACAAAGCAGCCTGCGTTTAGAGCTTCTATAAATAGACTTCATCTATGGGGTGCCGAATTTTTGTTGGGAACGCCTACAGCGAACAGTTTGCAGGTACACTTCAAAAACTAGTTCTAGTTTTGTGCTGAGCTACATAGCCTTAAAGTTTTGAAATTTAACCTTCCTAAATTTAGACAATACCCAGCACCAATGCGGCTGGGATTTTTTCTTTTAATATTAGTGCTACTTTGGCTTCCGGTAGCAGCACCGATTTACTTTTTAATTTCTGACTCAAACTTGGTTACTATCCTGACGATGGGGCTATTGTTTGGGGAATTCCTGCTGTTGCTGCGATGGTGGGGTAGAAAAGTTTATCAACAACCCAAACTCCTAAAACGTTATGGTTTGGAACGAACGCGACAGAATGGATTAGATCTGCTCAAGGGATTGAGTATTGGTCTAATGTTTACCTTGAGTTTATTTGCCCTGGAAGGCTTGCTGGGTTGGCTGGAATTTCAGACACCTAAAGTAGTACTGCTACGGGTGATTTTAGAAGGATTACTCAGCGCCCTTGGCATTGGTTTTGCGGAAGAGTTAGTCTTTCGGGGCTGGTTGTTGGATGAGTTACAACGAGATTATACCCAAAAGGCATCACTCTGGATTGATGCGATCGCGTTTGCTGTACTGCACTTTCTCAAGCCGTTTAAAGAAGTGATTCGCACATTCCCTGCATTTCCAGGTTTGTTGCTGCTGGGGTTGACATTAGTTTGGGCAAAGCGATCGCGTAAAGGCCGTCTGGGTCTGCCAATCGGACTGCACGCGGGTCTAGTTTGGGGCTACTACATTATTAATGTGGGGCAATTAGTACAATATTCTGGCAACGTTTCTCCCTGGATTACTGGCGTTGATAGTAACCCAGTTGCAGGATTAATGGGGCTGTTATTCTTGAGTGTTCTTGCGTTCTGGATGAGGAAGCAAGCAATCTAAGAGAGAGTGAAATGAGGAGCAGAAATTCGACAGAATCTTGAGGATTTAGTTATGGGAATTGATGAATTACTGAAGGAAAAACGAGAAGAAATACTAAGGATTGCAGCACAGCACGGTGCTTATAATGTGCGGGTTTTTGGTTCGGTGGCGCGGGGGGAAGCTTCTAATGAGAGTGATATTGATTTTTTAATTGATGTTGGGGCAAATCACAGTCGTTGGTTTCCCGGTGGTCTATTAGCTGATTTAGAAGATTTGCTGGGCTGTAAAGTCGATATTGTCACGGAAAATGGACTGCATCGACTAATCCGGGAACGGGTTCTCAAAGAAGCTGTGCCATTATGACGGACAACCGCGCTTATCTAGAGTACATTCGCGAGTGTGTTGAGCGCATTACTGAATACACAAGCGAAGGAAGAGAAGCGTTTTTTGCTAATACAATGATTCAAGATGCTGCTCTCCGTCGCTTGCAAACATTAGCTGAATCGACACAACGCCTTTCCGATGATTTAAAGGTAAGGGTAACTGAGGTTGATTAGCGTAGTGTTTCGGGCTTTCGGAATATTTTAGTGCATGATTATTTGGGAGGAATTGATCTAAATATTATCTGGGACGTTATTGAGCAAGATTTGCCAGACTTGAAGGAGAAGATCGAGGCAATATTGGAAGAGTTGGAGGAGGATTCGTAAGGTAGATACTGACCGTAAGGAAGTATAAGCAATCGCTCACAATCAAGCATCAGGAAAAAGCGATCGCCTAATGTAAACTTCCAGAAGTGAATTCACTCCCAAGCCTCAAACTATCCGCACTGGAAAATCATGACTGATCAAACATCTCTCCCAATTGACTTTGTCCGTCAACAGTTTCCCTCTCTTGCTGGCGATTGGACATTTTTTGATAATGCTGGCGGTTCACAAACGCTCAAGCAGGTGGTAGAGCGAATTAGCGAATATTTACTAACCTCTGATGTGCAATTGGGCGCTTCTTATGCTGTCTCACAATTAGCAGGCGATCGCGTTGCAAAAGCTGCCCAAGCAATGGCAACCTTGATTAATGCGAAATCAGCCTCAGAAGTAGTGATGGGTTCATCAACTACGTTGCTGTTGCGGATTCTTTCCCTATGCCTTAGCCAAACTTGGAATCCAGGTGATGAGGTGATTGTCACTAACTGTGACCATGAGGCAAATATTGGTGCTTGGGTTGACCTGGAAAAACAGGGAATCAAGATTAAAGTGTGGCGAATTAATCCTGACACATTGAAGCTACACCTAGAGGATTTAGAGCCATTACTATGCGATCGCACTCGTCTTGTGGCCTTCACTCATACCTCTAATGTCTTAGGAACGATAAATCCGGTTAAAGATATTACCGAATTTGTCCACAGACATGGAGCAATGGTCTGTATTGATGGTGTTGGTTATGCACCTCATCGCTTGGTGGATGTCCAAGATCTAGATGTGGATTTCTATGTATTTAGCTTCTACAAAGTTTATGGTTCGCACTACGCCTTACTTTATGGCAAGCAAGAGCATTTACTGGCAATGCCTGGGATAAACCATTACTTTATTGGTCAGAGTGATATCCCCTACAAGTTTCAACCAGGAAATGTCAATTTTGAGTTGAGTTATGGGATGTTAGGTTTGTGTGATTATTTGAGTGAACTGGCAGAAGTTTCCTCTGGTGAGCAGATGGCTCCAGATTTGAGAAGCCAGATGGTGCAAGCCTTTGAGTTGATGAGTACTCATGAGGATGTAATAGGCGATCGCCTCCTCAAATACCTCACTAGTAAATCTAATGTTCGGATAATTGGTCAACCCCAAGCCAATCGCCATTCACGAGTTCCAACTATCTCTTTTGTTGTCGATGGAATGAACAGCGGAACTATTCCACTGCAAATTGACAAGCATAATATTGGGATTCGCTTTGGTGACTTTTACGCCAAGCGATTGATTGAAGATTTGGGGTTAGATAAGCAAGGCGGAGTGGTGCGAGTCAGTATGGTGCATTACAACACTATTGAGGAAGTTGATCGACTGATAGAAGCTCTTGAGACAGTGTTGTGATTTACGAGTGCGATCGCTTTTTGTATTTGATGGGGAAAATGCGATCGTGTAAGCTTATGGACTTTGAACCAGAGGGGCAATCCCTTCTCAAGACTATGCTGAATAGAGGTTCTATATTTGTAGAGATCTTCCGGCGGAACGTCTTAAGACGAGCCTGACACTTAAATAAACCTTGTAGGGGCACAAGCCTTACGCCCTTTAAAATTTCAGTTTTAACCAACAGGTCTAAGAGGCGTATACCATACGCCCCTACCACAAAATCATCCCGTGATTGTGCAACAACTTAATGTGCGATGCCCAGTTTATTCTGGTATTTCTTTTGTCGAAGTATGCTCAAACTCAGCAATTTGTAAGGGGATTTTAACAAGCTGCGGTGGTGGAATTACGGCTGATAGAGATGTGCCAACTAGACAAACTCCAGTTAAATTGGCTCCATCCAGATTCACACCCTCTAACTCCGCACAGAGGAGACTTGCTCTTGTTAAATTTGCACCGGACAGGTTTGCCCCACGTAAGTCTGCCTCCTCAAAATTAACTTCGCTCAAGCTAGCGCCTTGTAAATCCGCTTGCGATAAATCTGCGCCTTTGAGATTAGCACCATTCAGATTCGCCCCTCGCAAATCTGCCCCTCGTAGGTCAACGCCCTGCAAGTCAACACCCATCAAATTTGCGCCACTCAAAAACGCCCCTGTAAAAGACGAGCGAGTAAGCTTTGCCCCCATTAAATTAGCGCCTCGGAGGTTGCTACCTCGCAAATCAGCCCCGGTTAAGTCAGCTTGCATCAAGTTGGCTCCCAGGAAATTTGCGCGTAAGTCCGCTGACACTAGTTTGGCACCAACGAGGTTCGCACCATCTAGCCGTGCGCCATTGAGGTTGGAACCTGAAAAATTTGTTCCTATCAATGTCGCACCCGCAAGATTAATCCGTTCTAGTTGGCTACCAGAAAGGTCTTCGTCTTCTAAATCGGCTCCTGGCAGTTGCTTGAGTTTTCCTGCCCGAATTGCATCTATCTCCATCACCATTTCTTGTTGCCTATGCTTTTATGCTAGAAACACCTAACAATTCTTCTTCCACAGGGTGAGAGCCTAGCAACCACATCCCTGCTGCAATCTTTGGTTGATGCGTCTGGAAGCTCATACCTTGTTGCATCCCCATCACTAACAAAGTGAGGGTTTCTACCAATTTAGGGTCAAATGCCTCACCGGAGAGTGCCTGACATTCAGCCAAAGCTCTGGACATCGCTTCTTCCCGGCTCAGGGTTGGCTTATCCTCCTCTTCCTGCAACGTCTGTACCTGCCTGACACGCCACTGAAAATCTGTCACTAACCCTAAAATTCTTGACTCTAAAGGAATGGCATCATAAGCTATCGCTGCCGGGATACCAGTGCCATTCCACTTCTCGGTTTGGTGAGTCAGGATTTGGGCGATCGCACGTAGCTGTGGCATTGCTCGTAGTGCCTGCACCCCCGGCATTAGAGGGCAACAGGGAGCTTCTTCCTGAGAATGAACCGCCGTCACCAACGAAGAACCCAACCCGTGCAGCAAACCCGCAAGACGCAGACGCTTGAGCTGCCAAGCGGGTAAATCCAACAACTGCCCCATTGCCTCTGAGATTGCTGCCACCTCGGCTGCCGCCATTGGGTTGGTTGCATCGGCTTGGTCGATTAGCTGCGCCATGCGTAAGAATGCCTGCATCTCATTAGAAAGCAGGTTGTCATCCAAAGCTTGTTCTTGAATCGGTGAGCCAAGCAGTGCGGTTTCTTCAAGGTGAGATAAATCTTCATGACTGTGTTGGAGATAATCCACCACACGCGACACGACAACGCTGATGTCATCTCGCGACCTAGTCCCAAAGGTAGCCGTAATCTTCTCGACTTGTGTTTTTAGGGTTTGTTGTAACTGTGGGTCGTACTCCCCAATATGAGCGATCGCAAGTTCCACTGTCTCCCGTACCAAGTCCGGCTCAAATGTCCAAAAACCGTAGAACTTGCGCTCTGGGTCATTTTCCGGCAGCCCTTTTTCACCATAATCCGATGCTGACAACTCTTGACATAACACCATTGCTGTGTAGGTCTCAGAGAGAATCATCAGGTGCCACTCTTGCGCTACTGGGTCTGTTGGTTCCAGACTTACAAGAGCAACATTTGACTTTTGGCTAGTTGGATGTTCCGCAAAACCAGCATCAGGGGCAGCCATAATTGCTATCTGAGCTGACTTATCGGCTAAGTCTCCATAACGTTCCGCTTCTTGCAGATACCACTTACCCCGCTGGAAAGCTGTAATCACAATCGGCGGACTATCCGACTCCAGGATGAAGTCTTCTAAGGCATGGCACAGAGCAACCAAAGTGTTCTTGAAATATACACCAAAGTTTAGAGGTCGTTTACCTCCTCGATGGGCTGCTTCTAGTTTTTGTAAAATCGAACCTTCCAGCATGGCGAGAGTTTTATTAAATGAACTGCGAAGACGCTAAGTAAAGAGTGTTAAAGGACGTTGCTTTCTCAAAAATTGTATCGGTAACCACAAGAAGTTGCCTATTGTATTAACCCGCTGTGACGAGTTGTTTCTTCTTGGGTTCGACGGGAGCAACGAGTGCTTCTTCCAATTCAGCACAACCCAGTCTTTCTTCAAGAATTTTCATGACTTCACGTCCAAAGTCATTCGGGTTTTGGCGCCAAGCTTGTAAGCAAACTTCACCGAAGAAGGAACCCAACGGTTCTGGATTCCACATCAGTTTCTTCACCGTCCAAGGCTTCAGGTTCATCGGGTCATAGTTCCGATTGAGGATATTGTTCTCAAAGGCATACTCTTCTAAGTGAGTGTGCGGTTGCAAACCGATGAAGAAAATCGCGGGTTCGACTTTATCTGCACCAAAGATTCGTTCTAACTCCCGGTGATAAGCAATCGTCTGACGAATTGTTTCCGGTCGCTCGTCTATTACATTAAAGGAGTAGTTGACCGAAACCAGGTCATTAAAGCCAGCCGCTTTTAGGTCACGACAGTTTTCTAACACTGTACGCAGGTTGTAACCCATCCGCATCTTCCGCACTAGTTCCTGAGAGCCACTGGTGATGCCAATTTCAAAGTAATTCATCCCGGTTTTCACCATAAGGTCGCATAATTCCGGCGTGAGATTGTCGGCACGGATGTAAGCTGCCCAATGGATGTCAGTCATGCCAGAGTCGAGAATTTTCTGCAACAGCTCAATGGCATCGTCGATGAACTTCCGCGCTGGGATGAACTGAGCATCGGTGAACCAGAAGTTCCGAATTCCCCGATCATAGAGTTGGCGCATTTCCGCCACGACTTCATCAGCGGGGTTAATCCGAACTTGCTTGCCTTCTACAACTGTATAGATGCAGTAACAGCAATTGTGTGGACAACCGCGCTTGGTTTGCACACCTATATAGAAGTCTTGGTCTTGCAGGTAGTATTGAAACTCAGGCCAGATGCTTGGGATGTAGTCGTAGTTGCAGGCGCTTTTTTCAATGGGAGTGGGCCATTCGTGTATCATGCGATCGCGTGGCTTTGTTTCACCTACCACGTAACAGCGCTCATCCCGAAACTCTTGACCCCTGAGAATTTTTTCAAGAAGTGTTTCCCCTTCGCCAACAGAAATAATCGTTCCGGCTGGCAACTCTTTCCCTAGCTGCTCATAGAAAACACTCACTGCACCACCACCGACAACAGCACGAACCTCTGAGTTATAGTTTTGAGCGCGTTTAAGCCCTCTTGCAATCAACCCCCGATTACGCCAAAGTTCTGCATAGTAGGAAATGGCTAGACGCAGCAGCCCAAAAGCCCCTCGGAACTTTAAGAAGGGATTCCAGGCATAGAAGAACTCGAAAGCATTTTGCAGGGGATTACCTCCTCTACCGCCGACTGGGGCATAGATTTGGATGTCGCGCCAGGAAAATACCAGTAGGGTGGGTTGAAACTCGTCCACACAGGCATCCAGGGCAGACGCAAAATCTAGAGGAGGCACAGTTCCCAAGTCAAAGATGCGCTGCTCAACCTCTGGAAACAGTTTGTGAACATGATCGGCTAGATAGACAACGCCAATCGGAAAGATTGGATTACAGGGAAGGCGTACATAGAGGATTTTTTGTTGCATTGTTAATTTCAGGTGGAAGCTGTTCTTTCTTAGATCAATTGCTTACTCAGAATTAAAAATTTAGGGAAGTTTTACCTCATATTGCTTTATCCGACATGCCTCGGAAGGCTTAGATAGACTAAGCCAACACTTATCCGCTGGTGGATTAGGGTCGCCTCTATAAAGCCCCAGCCTCAACCGTGAAGTTACTGACACGAATTCTGAAAGCCTTATTCATATAACTTAACTTTAACAAGATTAACGACTTCTCTCAACTGTGTGGTATTTTTCTTGAGGAAGTAAATATCTTCAGAAATTAAGTCAGGCGCTTGCTAAGCTAGCAAACGCGAGAAAACCTGAGTATTTTTACTTAAAATTGCTAAGTTTTGGTTAAAAACACAAATAAGCGGCAAAATCAAGTATTTTCCCAGTCTAATGTTCTAGACGTGACTGGGTAGAAAAACTGATTGGTAGTCGCGTTTACAGCCAGTGGGGATCGCAGGTGCTAACTTGAATGATGTAATAACAAGTTTTAGAGTAAGCACATAGGCAATCATGGCTCAAATTCTTGATCCCGTACCACCAGATAACCAAAATCACCTCTTATGCTGCTATGTGAATGCGACTAGTCATATTCAAATTGCCCGAATCTCGAATATTCCCAACTGGTATTTTGAGCGTGTGGTTTTTCCAGGGCAACGCTTAGTGTTTGAAGCCATGGCCCAAGCGCTGTTGGAAATTCATACAGGCATGATGGCAAGTGCAATTCTCTCAGATACTATACCGTGCGATCGCTTATGTGTGGAGGATAGTGGGAATTCTGCTTCAAAGGCTGAGTCACTCCCAAAGTCAGCAGCCGAGGCTAATGTCACTAAACCTAGCATAGGAACAGTTAGCAGCAAAATTCGATTGACCACAGAATCTTTAACCTTGGCTACCCTTGGCTAGCTCATTTTCATCCTTTCTTTACATAAAGAGTCTGGTTGAGGTTGTCACGTTTTGGCAGCCTCTTGTTTTTATGATGGGAGGTAAGAGTCTCTAGTATTTTTGGAAATTAAAGAGTGAATCTGCCTTCTTTTATCTGGCTATGGAAGATAGCCGCCTGGTCAATGGGCTTATCGCTCTTGGCTTACTTGATTCTGGCTGTTACTGGAATTAACCTCTTCTCTAGACGAAACAATGAGCATCCACAACCCAATTGGCTGCGTACAGCCCATTACACCACGGGTTGGGTGATGGTAGCTCTAGTTTTGCTTCTTCTTGCGATCGGTATTGTCGGTACCCTTGGGCATTTTGGTAGTTTGGGGCACTCTGGACACTTGATTGCTGGCTGCTCTGTTGTCGTTTTAGTATTACTTTCAGCCGCTAGTTCCACCCAAATTAGTCCGAGTCAGCCTTGGGCGCGTGCTGTTCATGTCGGGACAAATATAGTACTGCTTGTAGGGTTTACTTGGGTTTCACTTACAGGTTGGCAGGTTGTGCAGAAGTACTTACCCTGACACCATTGGTATCTATCCTGAAAGCCTTATAGCTCTGGAAGATAAGAAATATTTCTTTCATTAGAAAGAGCGAAATTACCAGAGTCTTAGGGACAATAATTGAGTAAGCTTGAGTTAAAATTGCGAGGCAAACACTTAATTAGCATTCATTACCAGAACAAAAGCTAAAAATGCTTGTAGATTAGTTCTGAGTAATTTTTGAAAGTAACGAACGCGAAATTCTTGGCCTTAACTAGAGTATGAGCAAATTTCTTGGAATAATTCTTACAGTAGTTGGAGTTGCCGCTCTGGTGGGAGCAGCGATTGGCTGGCGCTTTCCCTTCATCGGTCAGAGTCGCAGTTCAAATCAGCTAGAAACGGTTCAAGATGCTCCGACTGCTGGACAACCTGCAACCCGCACACGAGTACAACCAGCGAACCAGCCAACGCGAGTACAACCAGCTAATCAGCCAACGACAACAGCGCAAGCGCAAAACAACCAAAGAACTGTCCAAGCTCCTGCCCAGACAACTGTCCCAACAATTGACCCAGAGGGAACGGCAGGAACTGGTACAGGGCAAACCAATCCCAGTGAACCCATTCGTGCCCTGTGGTAAACTATGCCTCTTGAGTTGTTAGTTTCTAGGTTTGAGATAGTAACTAACAAGGATACGGACGTGTGAGCAAGCACGTCTAATTTTTTTCAAATGAACGCAGCAAGTGACATTCTCATCATCGGTGGTGGCGTTATTGGTTTGGCGATCGCACTCGAACTGAAGTTACGCGGCGCAACCGTAACTGTCGTTAGCCGCGACTTCAAGCAAGCCTCTACTCTAGCTGCTGCGGGGATGCTGGCACCTCAGGCAGAAGAACTGTCCGAAGGCCCAATGTTGGACTTATGCCTGTGGTCACGCTCTTTGTATCCTGAATGGATTCGTAAACTTGAGCAACTGACAGGTGTTGCAACAGGTTATTGGCCTTGCGGGATTTTGGCTCCAGTGTATGAGGTAAGAGGTAAGCGACAAGAGGCAAGAGGCGATCTGCGCTACGCAGCAGCGCTTCGCGATCGCATAGACGTTGCCGACTGGCTAGATAGAGATTCAATTAATTTGTATCAGCCCGGATTAGGTGCAGAAGTCGTTGGCGGTTGGTGGTATCCCGAAGATGCTCAAGTCGATAACCGGGCAATGGCGAAAGCGTTACGGCTTGCGGTGCAGGAATTGGGTGTCGATATCCGAGAAGGGGTTGAAGTCGAGGCATTTGAGCAACACAATCGGCAAGTTCGTGGTGTCAGAACCTCAGCAGGGGAATTGCAAGCCGATCATTATGTCCTAGCAACAGGGGCTTGGTCAAATGAATTATTGCCCGTGCCAGTACGCCCAAAAAAAGGTCAGATGTTGTCTTTACAAGCACCTGAAGGCAATAATCAGCCTTTACCCCTACAACGAGTACTCTATGGTTCTGACATTTATCTAGTACCGCGACGAGATGGGCGAATCCTAATCGGCGCAACGAATGAAGATGTTGGTTGGATACCTCACAACACCCCAGCTGGGATTCACACCCTCCTAGGGGAAGCGATTCGACTTTATCCAAAATTGCAGGATTGGCAAATTCAGGAATGTTGGTGGGGATTTCGACCTGCAACACCCGATGAATTACCTATCCTTGGCAGTAGTTCCTTAGAGAACCTTACTCTGGCAACAGGTCACTACCGCAATGGCATTCTCCTGGCACCAGTGACTGCCCTGTTACTGGCAGACTTGATTAGTGAGCAAAAGTCTGACCCAATCCTTGCTCATTTTCGCTACGACAGGTTTTACACTAAATCTGCCCCAGCTAAGACTAGTCCGATGATTTTTTCGAGCCACTCTAACCTAACTCCGGTGCCAAACCCTAATTCCTCCTCACTGGTTGCTTCTCAAGCGGCAACTCTTACTGAACACTACCCAACTGACCAGTTAACGATTGCTGGTCGTACCTTTCGCTCTCGCTTGATGACGGGTACAGGCAAGTATGGCAGCCTTGAACAGATGCAGCAAAGTATTGCCGCAAGCGGTAGCGAGATTGTGACGGTGGCAGTACGTCGGGTACAAACCAAAGCACCAGGACATGAAGGGTTAGCAGAGGCGCTGGATTGGACAAAAGTGTGGATGCTACCCAATACCGCAGGCTGTAAAACTGCAGAGGAAGCGGTGCGGGTAGCGCGGTTGGGTCGCGAAATGGCGAAGTTATTAGGGCAAGAGGACAATAACTTTGTCAAGTTGGAAGTGATTCCTGATGCCAAGTATTTGTTACCCGACCCCATTGGCACCCTACAAGCGGCAGAGCAATTGGTGAAAGAAGGGTTTGCTGTGTTGCCTTATATTAATGCTGACCCCTTATTAGCTAAGCGCCTGGAAGAGGTTGGGTGTGTCACAGTGATGCCTCTAGGTTCACCGATTGGTTCGGGACAAGGGATAAAGAATGCGGCAAACATCCAAATCATTATTGAAGAAGCCGGTGTACCCGTGGTGGTGGATGCTGGAATTGGTGCGCCCAGCGAGGCGGCGTATTCAATGGAGTTGGGTGCAGATGCTTTATTAATTAATAGTGCGATCGCATTGGCTCAAAACCCAGTCGCGATGGGTAGGGCAATGGGTATGGCAACGGAAGCAGGACGCCTTGCTTATTTGGCAGGTCGCATTCCGGTAAAAACCTATGCCAGCGCCAGTTCTCCGCTTAGTGGCACGATTAACTAAGGTGACAGGTTTTAGATGTTAGGTGGTAGGGGTTTACAGGTATGCCTTGCTCTTCCAAATCTCTTCAAAACCCTGATCTTTGCGACAGCGCCATTGCTTTTCTCCTAAAACCTACCACCTACCACCTACGACCTAACACCTTGATAGGGCTAGGTGCGCTAAGCCTGATGTTTGGCTGATAATTCAGGGTTGAACATCACCTCAAATTTAGCATTAGGCATTAGGCGACGAATGACCCGTAAATGACCGTCTGCATCAGAACGAGAGCGGTATTGAGCTACAGTGATTTGTTGTAGGTTGGGCAGCAAGCGAACAAGTACCCAAGGGTGAAGGCGTTCTTTGTAAGGCATAATTAACTTGTCTCCATTGCAATTGGAGCCAGAGCCAGTGCTAAAAGGTTGGTAGCCGGGATGCACTGGCTTTCTGACCTGGTAAAACCATGACTTTATATTAGGCTAATAGCTTAATTAAGTCAAGTTGGTTAAGCTAATTTGGGGATAAGACAAGAATGGCTAGTTTGGGAGAAAAGCTCAAACAACGACGAGAATCGCTGAATGTAACGCAGCGGCAAATTGCTAATGAATTGGACGTGACTGTGACGACTGTGCAAAATTGGGAAGCTGGCAGACATATCCCAAAGCTAACTCCAACACAGATGAAAGCATTGTGCGATCTTCTGCATTTCACACTAGAGGATTTGGCAGACTGAGCGATACATGAAACCACTAGTCTAAGCGAGAAGATGCGATCGCCTGTTGAAGTTGCACAGGAAAGCGATCTCAGCTTTGAGATTGTAATTGGTGGGGTGCGATTTCTTGTTGAGATAGGTTATCAAAAGAATGAGAGGGGACTACTTCTCTGTTGAGCGGACATAAACAACAAGGCGAACCACTATGGACTTTATTGATGAAGTTAGAGCTTTAGCTGCAAAAACCACTGGATTGCTAGAGCATATTAAGACTGAAGCTGCTGTTAGAACGGCTCTAGTTGAGCCTTTTATTAGAGCATTGGAATTGCTATTGCTACTAATGGGATTATCTATCGGTTCTATGCTGATTTAGAAAAGAACCATATTATGGATAAAACACCATTTCTGGAACTTGATATGCTCAATTTCCAAGAGTCGTTAGTTGAGGAGCTTAAGAAGTTAACTAAATCAGCTTTTGACATTGACGGAATGGTGACATCAGCGAATGAACTCAAGTTTGTTGGTGGTATATTGAATCTACTTACACAGCAGATAACGTCTACTGATGAAGAATTTGCTGAGTATTTCTTCCGTAAGCTTTGCCCAGACAAAAGTTTTAGAGGTGGGATAAGGCAGCAGTTTGCTACTTTTACACAAAAAGCACTTAAGCAGTTTGTCAGAGAACAGATAAAAAGCCTGTTGGATGCTTCAGTAGTTGGAAATAGTAGTTCTGTTAACTCTAGCTCTGTCAGTACAGTAGAACAAGTAGATTCTGACAATGACAGCAATGTAACCAATTCAGAGTCTTCTAAACAGATTGTTACTACAGAGGAGGAGCTTGAGGGGTTCTACATCGTCAAGTCTATTCTCCGAGAGAGCATTGACCCAAATCGCATCTTTTACAGAGATGTCCTCTCTTATTGTGGTATTTTGCTTGATGACAATAAGAATAAAACTATCTGCCGACTCTACTTCAACAATTCACAGAGTAAAAAACTAGCACTTTTCGATCAGGGTGAAGATGGGAAGCAGGAAGAACTGAAGGCAACTGTTACTTACTACAACAAAAAATAGCTGCCGTGTATTCTTATAAATTGGCTAGGAGATAGTAACTTAAAGAGCGATCGCACTTGTTGAAAATTCAATTTTGAGAATTAAATCGTAGCGATCGCTTTGCTGACTTCCTAATGCCAGTTACTCTTTCATAAGCGAGAACCTATTATGAATCAAACCGTCTGAAACGAGCTGCGATCGCATTAAATAATTCCTTTCGGTTATATGGTTTAGTCAGATAATCATCTGCGCCTAATTCCATTCCTAACCGCATATCTTCTTTAGATACTTTTGCACTCAGAAAAATAAAAGGAGTCTTTGCTGTATTTTGGTTAGCACGTATAGCGGTTATCACGTTATAACCCGTTACGCCTGCCATTGTGACATCACAAATGACAAGATCGGGTTTTTCTTTCAAAGCTATTTCTATTCCTAGTCTCCCACCAGAAGCAACAAGAACTTCATACTCTTCTGAGAGCAGTTCTTCCAGGTTCTCTCTGATATCTGCTTCGTCTTCGATTACTAAGATTTTTCTCTTAATTTGGTTCATAAACTTAATAAAATTTCTAGCACCCTCTGGAGAAAACGTTCAAATCCATTTCACACAGAGTAGACTTACTTGGAACTACAGTTTTAATTTTAATCCTCATGACGGCTTATCTCGGAATTACTGATGAGGCTGTCGTGTCATCTAGTTTTCCCGCCGCCACCAAGCACGTACCAACCGAATATCTTCGTAACTATAACTTTCTCCCAAGTGTTCGCGAAGGCTTTTGAGCGACTCAGCACCGACAGTTTGAATAGCTTGGATGATCGGCTGTTGCAATTCTGGGGATACCAGTCGGTTTAAATCGACTGGCTGCTTCATCTCAAGTAGTTCACCGAGATGGTTGATGATCGTACTAGCGCTATAGCCACGTTGTTGAGCAATTTCTTCAATGCTCAAACCCTGTTGGTGGAATTGCAGCGTCACCATATGAGTACTGGAAGGGAGGGGGACTGGTGGTTTCTGTTCCTGGCAAAAGGCGCGAATTTCTGAGAGAAATTTGTCACCGTATTGAGTGAGTTTGTGTGTACCGACACCAGAAATTTCTGCAAAATCCTCCAAGGTTTGGGGCTGCTGCTGTGCCATCAGCTTGAGGCTGGAATCTGCAAAGACGACGTAAGGCGGAACTGATTGGGCATCAGCTAGCTGTTTACGCAGCTTTCGCAGTCGTTCAAAAAGAATTTCTACTTCAGCACCTCTGGGGTTAATATCAGCTAATGCCTTCGCTACGGGTGTCTCAGTCACCGCAATATAAACCAAACGCTGGCTTCGCAGGATTTCCCAACTGAGTTTGTTGAGCTTCAGGATTCGGTATCCATCAGTTGTTTCGTCTACTAAGCCTTGATGTAAAAGCGATCGCCCTAGCATTTTCCACGCTTCTACACTTCTATCCTTGCCAATCCCATAGGTAGACAGCAAGTGATGCCCATTCTGCTCGATCTTCTGCTTCCTAGAACCCCGCAGCACATCAATAATATGAGTCATCCCAAACCGTTCCCGACAACGCGCCACACAGGAAAGAAATTTTTGCGCCTCAATTGTCCAGTCTTCTACAGGTTTAGGAGAACGACAATTATCACAGTTACCGCAATTCCCTGGAAACCGTTCGCCAAAGTAGCGTAGCTGAATCGTGCGGCGACAGTCTGTTCCTTCTGCATAGTCAAGTACCTGACGCAGTTGTTGACGGGCGACTCGTTGCTCTTTCGGATCGGGTTTTTGATCGATGAGATAGTCAATCGTGCGGATATCGCCAGCACCGAAGAATAGGGTGCAGTCGGCTGGTTCTCCATCACGCCCCGCTCGTCCTGATTCCTGATAATAACTCTCCAGGTTGCGGGGTAAGTCGTAGTGGATGACGAAGCGTACATCGAGTTTATTGATACCCATACCAAAGGCAACCGTCGCTACCATTACCTGAACATCATCCCGGATGAAGCTAGTTTGGTTGGCTAGTCTCGCCTCATCAGTCATTCCTGCATGGTAGGACAGAGTAGGAATGCCATCTTGCTGTAGTCGGAAGGCAATTTCATCGACTTTGCGACGGCTGAGGCAGTAGATAATGCCTGAACCTTTATGAGAGCGGATTTTCTTTAAGAGTTGGTTGTAGCTTTGTCGCTCTTTGGGTTGTACTTCATAGTAAAGGTTCGGGCGATTGAAGCTAGCAATGTGAATTCCAGGTTGCTTAAGCGCCAGTTGTTGGATGATGTCATGACGCACGCGCCCGGTGGCGGTGGCGGTGAGGGCGAGAAGAGGAATATCTGGGTAACGTTGGCGCAGTTGCTTCATCTGCCGATATTCTGGGCGAAAGTCGTGTCCCCACTCGGATACACAGTGCGCTTCATCAATGGCAAAAGCGGAAATCCCAATTTGCGATCGCACTTTATCGAGAAATGGCAGAAATTTCTCTCCTAGTAGACGTTCTGGCGCAACATAGAGTAACTTAATCTTGCCGTTGAGTATGTCTGCTTCACGCGATCGCACCGCTTCCCAGTTCAGACTACTATTAAGAAACGTTGCACCAATGCCATTATCTTGCAACGCCGCCACTTGGTCTTGCATCAGAGCAATGAGCGGTGATACCACTACCGTTAAGCCAGGTTTTAGTAATGCTGGTAGTTGAAAACATAGAGACTTCCCTCCACCTGTGGGCATAATAATCAGCAAGTCCCGTTGGGCAATTGCTTCTTCAACAATCTGTCGCTGCCCTAGACGGAAGGTATCATAACCAAAGAAATGTTTGAGAGCTTCCTCCAGAGAGTCAAACTGTGGCATAGTTAATAGCCTTTGCACTGATGATGGAATCATTTTAGAACCCACATTTTGTCGCTTCAATTGATTGTTGAGGTTCTGTCTTACTGTTCTATTTTGAGCAAAAGATTTTCATCCAAGGCTTGTGTACATAGCAGAATTACTTAATTTTCCTTAATCAGTAAGATCGGGATTTCTAAAAAAAGCAATGATTGTCGCATAGCCTTTTGCTACCGTCAAGGATTTAGGTTACAGCATTGTCTTTTCTTATATAAGCAGTTAGATTCCTTATTTTTTTTTACACAGATAGTTTATTTCTGTGATTTAAGTGGGTATGCTAATATCTCAGTTTCCGCATCAGGGAATCTACGGAAAAAGTTTATCAGTGCCATAACAACAGAGCTAAGCTACAAGCTTTTTCATAAGTATCTAGAACCCAGATTGCCAAGGTGTCTACCTTCTGATGAAATTCCCAACTCAGCGGTTGGGGAGCTACAGACTGCTCCTCACTGTCCTACTGCCTGCTTTCTTCGTGAATGGTGCATTGCCGATTGCGGCGGCTGAAATCAAAAATACAGCTTCAGCATCAGGTGATAATGTCCCAACTGTTAATTCCAACGAAACTACCGTAACCGCTGGTCAAGCAATTCTAGAATTAATCAAAACCGCAGACCGTGCGGCGGCTGAACCTGGTGACACGGTGGTTTACCGCCTCGCCCTGAAAAATACCGGAGTAGGTCCAGCGACCAACATCTCCATTACAGACACATTGCCACTGGGATTGCAGTTTTTGCCAGAGTCACTGCAAGGCTCTCTCACCACCGAGTTTGGCACTACACCAGTCAACTTACCTCCGGCTGTAACATCAAACCGGACAGTAACCTTTACCTATCCGAGTCTGTCCCCTGAACAGACGTTGAACATAGTCTATGCCGCCGTCGTGACACCGGATGCTATCCGAGGCGACGGCAGAAATGTTGCACAGGAGAGTCGAAGTAACATCGCCAGCTATCAGCTGCGGATTGAACAAGGCATCCTCTCCGACTGCGGCACGTTAGTAGGACGAGTCTTTGTTGATAAAAACTTTGACGGACAACAGCAGCCAGGAGAGCCTGGAGTCCCCAATGCTGTGATCTACATGGATGATGGCAATCGCATCACCACCGACCCGAACGGATTGTTCTCCTTAGCGAACGTTATCTCTGGTCATCGCACCGGAACGCTGGATTTGAGCAGCCTACCCGGATACAGTCTAGCTCCCAACCTCTACTTCATTGAAGGCAATAGTCAATCGCGCTTGGTGCGACTCGAACCAGGAGGAATGGCTCGAATGAATTTTGCTGTGACGCCAGCCTATGGTCAGGAGGAGCAGTGAACAATTCTCAAAATAAGGTGAAAGGCATTACTAGTTATCGACTATTAGTCGTGGCTAGCAGGACAAAGGAGAAGTGGCTTTCCTCCGTCACGCTTGGTTTACTGACAACTGTGTTAGGGATGGTAGGAATTCTCCCAACCGCTAAAGCTGATGAACTGCCGGAATTATTAAACCCAGAATTGAGTAACGAGGAATCCCTAAACGTTGCAGATGGGGAGATGGGGAGATGGGGAAATGGGGAGAGAGGTTTTTCTAGCTTCTTGGTTAGTGAACAGCACCTAGAATCTAATCTCTCGACTGTAACGCCTGACGTAGATGGAACTGAGGAAACAAAGGAGAGTACCATCCCCTTAACTGTGCCCAAGAGTCAAGGCGTAGAGGAAGCAGGATTGTCTACCGATTCGGCGCAAATCCCAGAAACTCCACCTCCTCTTGATACGGTTCCAAAGCTAGAAGAGGCAGACTCGACGGAACCGCAACCAGTGGTGGCTAACCCAAGTCCTGATAGTGCTGAGGGATTGCCAGATACTCCAGCCGAAACAGTATCTCAGAACGACGCTCCACTAGCTGAGCCAGCAGCGACTTTAGCTCCTAATGAGGTACGCATCCTCACACCCCAACAAGGAGTCACCTCATCACGCTCGACGAATCTAGTTGTTCAGTACAACGCAGATGCCCAAATCCAAGTCAACGTCAACGAAGACCCCATCGACCCCTCGATAATCACCCAGCAGGAGCGGGATGAGGTTCAAAACATCATTACCCAAGTTTGGTACAACATCCCCTTGGAAGAGGGAGAAAATACACTGACGGTTCAAGCAGGGGACGGGACACCTAGTAGCGTTCAGTTAACGGTTGAAGAGAAAACCGTTCAAATCGAAGTTGCTCCAGTTGGCGACCCCCGTGTACCTGCTGATGGTCGCTCGACTATCAGTTTGCAAGGGCGAATTACAGATGAGAATGGTCAACTAATCACTAAGGACACTGTTGTTACCCTGACGGCAAGTGCTGGTGAGTTTGTTGGTGCTGATGAGGATAAAGACCAACTGGGATTCCAGGTTACGGCAAGAGAAGGCTTATTTACTGCCCAGTTGCAATCAGGTTTGGAAGCTCAGAAAGTCCGGATACGAGCGGCTGTGGAAGATTTGAAGCAGGAAAGAGAGGAAGTTCGCCAATCTCTAATCCCGATCACATCACCCTTTGAGGCTTATACCCAGATCGAGTTTGTTACTAATCTCCGACCCTCACTGGTTTCTGGCGTTGTTAACTTACGGATTGGTGCTTCTGGAACTGACTTTTGGGGAAGCCGACGCGATTTCTTGAACCCAGACCTAATTGATGAGGGAACTGAGGTTGATTTAGATGGGGCTGTTTTTGCGACAGGTCGGATTGGGGAATGGTTGTTTACAGGTGCCTATAATAGCGATCGCCCTCTCAATGAAACTTGTGATGGCATCACCCGTTTATTCCGGGGGCCACAATTTTGTGAGCAACAATATCCGGTTTATGGTGATAGCTCCACAGTTGATTACCTGACTCCCTCCACCGATAGCGTGTACCTCCGCTTCGAGCGCACGTCTCCTGTGTTTGGCGCAGAACCGGACTATGTGATGTGGGGAGACTACAACACCCAAGAATTTACTAGGAATTCCCAGCTATTTACCGCAACAACTAGGCAACTGCACGGCTTCAAAGGGAATTACAACCTAGGCAATCTGCAAATCACTGCCCTCTACAGCCCAGATATTGACGGGTTCCAGCGAGACACCATTGCTCCCAACGGCACCAGTGGCTATTACTTCCTCTCCAGACGGTTGCTCATAGAAGGTAGTGAAACGATTTTTCTTGAAAAGGAAGAAATCAATCGTCCTGGAACCGTAATTGAGCGCAAACCGCTCTATCGCGGTACCGATTACGAAATTGATTATGACCGAGGCACCATTTTGTTCAGGCGTCCGGTTCTGGCAACAGAAACCGTTTTCTTTGATGCCGATACAGGTGGCGTAACTGAGGGAGCAACCTTGCTAGTGCAGCGGGTTGTTGTCACTTACCAATATGACAACGCTGGTGGAGATGATACGAATCTCTATGCAGGACGGTTGCAGTACAACTTCTCTCAAGACTTCGACTCCGAAAGCTGGCTTGCTGCGACTTACTTACGAGAAGATCAGGGCGATCGCGATTTTGAGCTATATGGAGCTGATTTCTTGGTGTCGTTGGGTACCAATAGTCGGCTGATTGGTGAATATGCTCACTCTAGTAACAACTCCCTCTTCCTGGGCAATGTCACGGGTTCAGCGTATCGCTTTGAACTGTTGGCGAATATTATCCCAAGTCTGACAGGTCGAGCGTATTATCGCTCCGTGGAAGAAGGCTTTGTCAATAATGCAACGACGAGCTTTACACCCGGACAAACAAGATATGGGGCGGCGCTGTCCTATCAACTCGGTTCTACCACCAGCTTTCAGGCTGGGTATGACTACGAAGAAAACTTTGGCATTGCCCCAGAAGTCCGCACCGACTTCTTTGACCTATTTAACCCCGGTGTTGAAGCCGCACCTGGTGAACCTGTCAACAACTCTCTAACAACCATCCGTGCTGGTATCCAACAAGAAATTGGGGAAGCTACTCTCGGTGTTGATTATGTCAATCGCTCCCGTGACGACCGGATCGACGATGTTTTTGATAGTGATGCCAGCCAAATCGTTTCCTACCTTGGTCTTCCCTTAACTGAATCTCTTACCTTCCGTGCCCAGAACGAACTCAACATTGGGGATAGCGACCCCCTTTACCCCGATCGCACAACGTTTGGACTGGATTGGGGTGTCTATCCCGGCGTTACGGTACGACTAGCACATCAGTTCTTTGATGGCGGATTGCTCGGTAGTGACTCACTCACCAGCCTTGACACCATCCTGGAACACCGCTTAGGCGAAAACACCGATATTACGGGTCGATACTCGATTATTAGCGGTTTTAATGGCGTTACGGGTCAAGGGGCTGTCGGGTTAAATCATCGTTGGGTTGTCTCCCCTGGATTGAGGGTAAACCTGGGTTACGAACACACGTTCAGCAATACTAATATCTCCACAGCCGCAGGAGAACGCTTTGCTCAACCTTATGCCGTTGGTCAAACGGCTGCCTCTTTAGCACTTCTCGGTGGTGATGTCTATAGAGTTGGGATTGAATACAGCGATAACCCCGGCTTCCAAGCCTCGGCTAACTTTGAGCATCGTACTG
This sequence comes from Symplocastrum torsivum, assembly GCF_059505465.1. NCBI lineage: Bacteria > Bacillati > Cyanobacteriota > Cyanophyceae > Oscillatoriales > Microcoleaceae > Symplocastrum > Symplocastrum torsivum. The sequence continues at coordinate 95,600 of NZ_JCACKQ010000002.1, forward strand.
GTTCGGGTAACAACAACACCGTTTTCTCCCTCGCCGCAGCAGGTAAACTGACCCCAGCTTTAACGATTCTTGGACGTTATGAGCAAGCAAACTTTGCCAACCAGCTATTAGAGGGACTGGGAGATACGGCAACACTCCGCTTGGGGCTAGCATACCGTAACCCAAATAGCGATCGCTGGAATGCTCTCTTGCGCTACGAGTATCGGAGAAATCCCTCAACAATTCCTGAAGCGTTGTTAATTGACAGTGGTACTGACTCCACCGAACACCTATTTGCCGCTGAAGCTATCTATGCCCCCAATTGGCGCTGGGAATTTTACGGCAAAGGAGCAATGCGGATTAGTACGACCGATTTAGCCGATAATTTCGAGAATTCTTCCAGCGTTTTCCTCTCCCAGCTACGGGCATCGTACCGCTTAGGGTATCGGATGGATTTAGCGGTTGAGGGACGCTGGATTGGACAGTCCTCACCCACGTACAACGAATTTGGGGTGGCAGTGGAAACTGGCTATTACCTAACGCCAGATTTACGCCTCGCCGTTGGCTATAGCTTTGGTAGTGTCGATGACCGAGATTTTAGTGGCTATCGTTCCGAAGGTGGGCCCTACTTCGGTTTGACCTTTAAGGTTAATGAACTCTTTGGTGGGTTTGGGCGGCAAAGAGTAACACCACCTCAAGAGCAGGAATCGCGTGTGGAACCTGTTGCTAGTGAATCCCCCGCCACGCCTAGTGCCGTCAATCCTACAAGCCTCGGTCAAGGGAGTGAAAGAGAGAGTCAGTAAAAGAGAGGGGAATAGCCTCAAGGGATGGTTCCTGCAATTTTTCCCTCACCTCCTCTTTTTTTTCTTCAGCGAATCGTTACTGGTGGAACGCAAGCCGTTTAAACTTTCAATGAATCACACAGGTACAAAACTAGAGACTGGGGATGCTCTCAAGAGTAGACAAACGAGAGTAGACCTTTTGCACACATATAGAAGTCCTCTTATCGTCTTTTTCCTCCTTAGCCTCTTCGCCTTTCCTACAAAAGCTACGGCTCAAGCGACTAATCAGGTTGTCGTTGTCAACAGTAATCAGGATGGAGCGATTCAACCAGATGAGGCATTAACTTTACGAGAGGCAATTGAGATTGTCAATGGTCAGCTAAGTATTGAGCAACTAAGCGAAGCTGAAAGAGCCCAGATTGCACCCTCACAAGCCAATACACCCTCACGGATTGAGTTTAATTTACCGCCTGAACAAACGACCATCCGCCTCCAGGAAATGTTACCTGACCTGGAAAGACCGGGATTAGTCGTTGATGGCACCACACAACCTGGCTATGATGCCACCCGCTCAGCCACTGCTGAAATTGCGATTCCGATACCTGTAGTCGCCATTACGCCAGCACCTGAGCAGGAGATTTTACGGGGTTTAACGATTGTTGGCGATCGCATTACAGTTCGGGGTTTAAGTGTGTATGGTTTCAAAGAACTGCGTGGAGCAACACTAAGCACACCACCTGCCGATATTTTCATCGCTCACCCTTCCCCGCCACCAAACATCTCACGACAGCAACCCTCAAATAATACTCCTCCATTCTCCTCAGATGAGATTCCCCCTAAGAATGTTGTGATTGAGGAAAACTGGTTGGGTATTCCCCCAGATGAATCAATGCCAGAGCAGCCATCGGCGTTTGGTGTGTCAGTCTTTAACGCCGATGGGACGACAATCCGACGCAATCGCATCAGTAACCACGAAGGCAGTGGCATTATTACCTCGGTTCAAGCAAACAATCTGCTAGTGACTGAAAACATCATCGTTGGCAATGGCATTGCTGGGATGCCTGATGCGATTCGCCTAGAAGGAGTCATCACTGACTCACAGATTACCGGGAATTTGATTTGTGGCAACGATGGCAGTGGAGTGTATTTGTTTAAACCTGAAGGGTCAACCCAAATTCGGGATAACCAAATCACATTCAACGGTAGACGCCTGCGTAGGGCGGCTGTTTACTTGATGGGAGATAATCACCAAGTCACTGGCAACCAAATTCGCAATCAATCGGGACCAGGTGTTGTAATTACGGCTTATCCCAAGAGTGATGGCAACGTGATTGAGGCGAATCGCTTTGCTGGACTGGAAGGGCTAAGCATTGACCTCAACACGCAGCAGAACGTTGAGCCGATTCATTTTCAACGTGGGGATGGCCCCAATCCTCTACGCAATTCACCCAATCGACGCAAGGAAACCGGAAACTCGGCAATTAATGCCCCCCAGTTTCTCAGTTCACAGTTCTATGTCCTAAACTCTCAGGTCGAACTTTTGGGTAAGGCTGACCCAGGTTCAAGCATTGAACTCTATCGAGTCAGTGAAAATACGGAGATTAGCCATGGGCCATTAAGTGAGCCGATCGCAACAGCTACGACCGATGCCACAGGGGAGTTTCGCGCTAGTCTCAATAATTTACAACCTGGGGATATAGTAAGTGCGATCGCAACTCATCCCCAATACGGTACCTCTGAACCTGCGCTCAATGCCTTAGTCCAATCTCCAACAGCTACCGTCACCCCCAATTCAGACGCACCAACCCCAGTGACACCCCAATGCACAACTCGACCCGCACCTCCTGCCCCCCCGCAAGCCCAAACGCCAGAAGAACCCCCAACACCCATAACACTTCGGGTGCCAAGAATTATCCACTTTGCGCTCGACCAAGCGACGATTAGCTCTGCCAGCGCGGCTGTTCTTGACCAAATTGCCGACGTACTGCGTACCTATCCCTTCCTCACCCTTGAGATCGAGGGTCACACTGACCCCCGTGCCACTAACGCCTACAACCAAGAATTGGGGAACCGCAGGGCATTAGCTGCGCGAAATTACCTCTTAAGCCAAGGAATTGCACCAGAACGGATGACGATTCGCTCCTTTGGGGAAACACAGCGTCGCACAACTGGGGCTGAGATTTTGGATTACGCACGCGATCGCAGAGCCGAGTTCATCTTCCAAGACACCAGAGGATTAGAAATCATCTTTGAAGAGCAAGAAACAGACCTGCAACCAGAATCCAGGGGAGGCACTAGGTAATGGTCAAACCTTCCCATCAATCTAAGCTACAGACTTGCTTGGGTGTGCATTCTTCTAGTCATTCAATTTCTTTAGCATCCATGTTTCCAATCTTAGATAAGCAAGCTGTGAGAAAACCTTGGCAACTCTTTACTCATCTCAATTCTTCCCAGCGCCTTGGCTGGCTGACTAGCACAGTGCTTCTGCTACTAGCGATCAGTGGTTCCCCAGTCGCCGCTCAAACAACTCTGGTTGAAGAGGAATTTGATGACAACACTACCTTTGGTTGGTCAGTTGATGTAGCTAACCCAAACACACCCCCTCCTTGTTTAACAGCAGGAGACGCATTTACTCCGGATGGTTCAATTGGAGCCTGTAATCCTGCACAACCGGATGTACAGGGAGAAGGAGCGCTGAGAATCACGACAAATAACTTCGGGCAATCAGCCTTTGCTTTCTACGACTTCACTATTCCTTCAGGCTCCGGTTTAGTAATTACCTTCGACTACTTCTCATACGGTGGTACCGAAATTGGCAATCCTCCCAGTACAGCAGATGGAGTCACCTTTTTCTTATTCAGTGGCGAAACCACTAATCCTCAGCCTGGTGCTTTTGGTGGTTCGCTTGGCTACGCTCAACGAACTGGAGGAGGCAATCCTCCTGGTTTGACCAATGGGTATGTTGGTGTCGGACTAGATGAGTATGGCAACTTTGCCAATGATGGCGAGGGACGTGGTGCAGGCTGTCAGAATCCGTCTCCCTTTGGAACAGGAGACACTAGAGTCCTTGATTCTGTAACTCTCAGGGGTTCGGGTAATGGAAATACTGGATATTGCTATCTCGAAAATTCCGATGTTCTACCTCAGGGCATTGACGTTCCTGATGCGCTCAATCGCGAGGTAGCACAACGAAGGGTCAGGATTACGCTGACTGAGGATAATAGGATATCAGTCGAGCTAGACTTTACAGGGACGGGAAACAACTTCCAACAAGTTCTTGACCCAATCAACTTGAACGATCCAGCACGCGGTCAAGCTCCTTTGCCCAGCTCGTTCAAGTTTGGTTTTGCGAGTTCAACTGGAGATGCAACGAACATTCATGAAATCCGGAACCTCAGAATTACAACGGTCACGGAGGCTCCAGAGCCTGACTTGGAGATTACCAAAAGTCACGCTGGTAATTTTGTCGCTGGGGAAACTGGTGAATACACTTTGACCGTGAGGAACGTCGGTAATAATCAAACCTATGGTCCCACTACGGTTACAGACACTCTCCCTCCCGGCTTCAGCTTTGAATCATTTAGTGGTGATGGCTGGAACTGCTCGGAAAACCCACCGGGAACGGTGACTTGTGTCTATTCTCCTGAGACAGACAACCCAGCAATCCAGGTCGGTGAGAGCCGTTCAGTTGTGATCAACGTTAATGTGACTTCTACGCCTGGTGAGTACATCAATACTGCAACCGTTTCGACATCAGCCGATAATAACCCAAGCAACGATATAGCAGAAGACGCAACGACTGTCACGGATGTCTTGACGGCGAGTAAAGAGGGAACACTCGACGATGCTAATAACAATGAAGCCGCAGACCCTGGAGAAGCAATTACCTACACAGTAACCATTTCTAACGTCAGTTCTGTCGCCTCTACAGGGACAAGCTTTACCGACCAAATCCCGGAGGGAACAACATATATTCCAGGTACAACAACACTGAATGGCACACCCGTAGATGATGCTCCTGGCGATACCATGCCGTTTTCTGGTGATGGCGCACTTGTTAACAGCGTTGGTGCGTACCCAGGAGAAATCGCTCCTGATGACACGGCTACAGTTCAGTTCCAGGTCAGCATTAATAATCCCCCAGGCGTAACCCAAATTGAAAACCAAGGTGCGGTAGCCAGTGACCAAGTTATCCTGCCTCCCCTATTGACCGAAGCCCCAGTGACAGGTGGTCCGGACATTATCCCGATTGGTCCGATTGATCCGGTTGGAGAAGTATCACCGCGTCTGCGTTTAGTGAAGCGGATAACGAGCGTGAATACAACCCCCTTCAACAACGTTGTTGATGATCCAGCGGATGTAAATGACAATCCAGGGATTTGGCCAACAACACTACAGCCAGTGGGACTAAGAGAATTAGACCCACAAACCCCTCTAGAAAGCGGAGACGAAGTTGAGTACACCATCTACTTCATCTCAGATGGCACCGAGGAGAGTCAAAACGTTAGGCTTTGTGACGCGATTCCCCTTGGGACAACATTTATCCCTGAAAGTTTTGGGTCAAGTAGTGGGATTTTATTAAATCAAGGGGGGACACAAGTTCCACAAACCAATGCACCAGATACTGACCAAGGAACATTTTCTTCTCCGCTGACCCCTGTAACGGCTCCTTGTCCTGATACCAATAACCCAAACGGCTCGGTACTCGTTCAATTTGTACCTTCTATTCCAAATACTCCTCCAAACAATGTCGGATTTGTTCGCTTCCGGGTCAGAATTGACTAAACTTTCTCTCGGTGCTGTCTAGATGACAGACCATACTAGGAGTTTAGACAAAATCTGTCCTTAAGTTGTGAAAGCTCTCATCGAAAAAATTCAAACAAGCTTACTGAATCTAATTGGTTCAGGTATCGAGGTTTTACCAGGAATTATTGTAGGATTGGTAATCCTCCTGTTGACCCGTTTGGGTGCTAACTTTATCGAGCGATTAACCACGAAAGTCGGCAAGCGGACTCTGCGTAGTCAATCGTTACAACTACTGCTGGCGAAGACGAGTTATGTTGCTGCGTGGGTCATTGGAATTTTAGCCGCAAGTGTGCTTGCTTTTCCAGGCTTGCGACTCGGTGACATTATTGCGGCATTGGGGTTGGGTTCTGTCGCAATTGGCTTTGCGTTTCAAGACATCTTCAAGAACTTCCTGGCAGGTGTACTGTTGCTATTGCAGGAACCGTTTCGGATTAATGATCAGGTGATTATTGAAGGGTATGAAGGTACAGTAGAGCAGATCAACATTCGTTGCACACAAATTCGTACCTATCAGGGAGAGCGCGTACTATTACCCAATTCAACCGTATTTACCACAGCGGTGCAAGTCAGGACGGCTTATGAGCATCGCCGAACAGATTTAGGGGTAGGTGTTGATTACAATACATCTCTACTTGAGGTTACCGAGCTTTTAGAACACACGATAATGGGTGTAGATGGAGTTGTGTCTACTCCTGCGCCGGAAATAGATTTGGTGAGTTTTGGCGATAGCTCGATCGATTTTGTCGTGCGGTACTGGACATTACCGCCGCAAAAACAGGTGCGCCAAGTCAAGACAAAAGCGATTATTGCGATCAAAAAAGCTTTTGATCAAGCAGAGATTAACATCCCTTACCCGATTCGCACACTTTATCTCTATGACCAGCAACGGTTTAATGATAATTCTCCTGTTTCAACGGATACTGAGTCCAATTGAAAGTCTCTCTATCTATAGGTAGACCATAGCGAAAGTTAGATTCAAACAATGTGTATAGATACTTGTTGTTCCATAAACCCTACGATATTTTAAGCCAGTTTACTGACAACGTCGGTAAAGTTCAGCAAGGCTGTGGCTCATTACTAAGCGATCGCGCTACACTCAAAGACTACATTCCAGTACCCTCAGTTTACCCAGTGGGACGCCTTGATAGGGATAGTGAAGGGCTAATGCTGTTGACGAACAATGGACGCTTACAGCATCGACTCTCAGATCGACGGTTTCGTCATCCTCGGACATACTGGGTACAGGTAGAACGTATTCCTGATGAAGCCGCCTTGAACCAGTTACGCGCGGGTATAGTAATTCAAAATTACTGTACACGACCTGCGTTGGTGCAACTATTCCCAACCCACCCCCCTCTACCGGAGCGCCAACCTCCGATACGCTTCCGTAAAACGGTGCCAACGGCTTGGTTGGAGATAACCTTAACGGAGGGACGGAACCGTCAGGTACGGAAGATGACAGCCGCTGTAGGGTTTCCTACATTGCGACTGGTGCGGATTGCCATCGCTCATCTGCGTTTAGACGGTTTGGAACCAGGACAGTGGCGTGATCTCACACCAGCAGAACTAGAACCTCTGCATCAGCTATGACAAACTAAATCCAGTACTACCACTGAGGGATTTTAGTTCCCCTCTACACTCATACACCCAGCAACCAACCCCAAAAGCTGCAACCTTCGATTCTGACGTGGCAAACTAGATGGCAGTTAGCTTATATACCAAAATTTAAAAATATTGACAGGAATTGAGGAAGTTCCATTATGTTACTTTGTCCCCAGTGTCCGTTCGAGAACCCCAATACTAATAAGTTTTGTCAACGATGTGGAACTTCCCTGACCCATAAATCTTGTCATGAATGTGGGACTCAAGTCCCAGTGAATGCCGCGACTTGCCACAACTGTGGGGAGTTCACGGGAACGGTTTGGTGGGCGATTATTGCAAAAGACCTAGAGTCTTTCTCCCCCCTTACCAATGCTCAAGCGGTGCCCCTTGAGGCGCTAGAGTCAGTAACGGATAACACCTACCAAACAGAGGTATCACCGTTACAGGAACCCGTTGATTCGGAGGCAAAGGGGCATGAATCGACCTCTAGTTCCCCACAAATGGGCGTGAACCCCCCGGATGTCGAATCTATTCCCCTCTCACCTGTAGAACCGCTTGAGGCGACGGCAAATGAAGAAGGTTCGCAAACGCCAAGTTCACTTCCATCAGATTTAGCTGAACCGGTTAACAATGACAACAATCATAGCGAGGTAGCTTCTGGCACACCAACGACTGTCTATCTAGACCCTCAACAGCGCTACCGACTGCTAGAACCCTTAAGCTTAGAACAGATAGCGGCGGCTGCCGAAACCCGCTACGGTACAGCTGTTCAAGTCCTGGATTGTCAACCTTTCCAGCAATCACCCTTAGAAGCGCTGCTCGAACAACAACCCAGTGAAGCGCAGAAACTTGAGGGGCTAGGTGGCAAATCGGCGAACATACACTCAGATTCCTGGAAAGCCCTTGGCATTCCAGCGATCGCACAACCCTATCTTGCTCTTAAAGAATCGTACTACCCAACGCTGCCAGAAGTTCATGATGCATGGCAACAGGATGGACAAGCCGTTGTGCTGCTAGAAGACCGCTCTGAGTGGACGTTGCTAAGTGACTTATGGGGCAACGAACAGCTCTCTACGTTGCAGATTTTATACTGGCTTGGTGAAATTGCCGAATTGTGGGAGGCACTAGAACACTGGCATTGTCGTCAGAGTCTTTTGGAGATAGAAAATCTCCGGGTAGATGAAGACCAAGTGCTGGGTCTAGTACGCCTGTATCCAGAACCAAGCGAGCAACAACTGACCCTTCAAGATTTGGGGCAACTGTGGCAGCAGTTATTTAGTCAGTCCCAGAAGACACAATTTACTTCTTTGGGGGCGGTTTTCCGGCAGTTATGTACGAATGAAATCAAAACCGTTGATGAACTGCGATCGCAATTGCTTGCAATTGCCCACGAACAGCAATCGTCAAGCCCAACAGTCGCTCAATCCCCGGATTCTGCTTGGGACGAATCAGATAGCCCGATGCCAATAAATATCGCAGATGAGGGGGGAACGCCTATGACGATGAAATCTCCTTTCAATAACGCCAGTGACAATGATGGTGATGCTACTGTAATTTTGCCAATGCAGTTGCTGAGTTTGGATGATGCCGGTTGCACAGATATCGGTCAGCAACGAGAGCATAATGAGGACTGCTTTGGCATCCACACCCAAGTCAAAAAGCAGGAAAGCCCAATGGGTCGATCTGTACAAGCTCATGGCTTGTATGTTCTTTGTGATGGCATGGGAGGTCATGCCGCAGGAGAAGTTGCTAGTGCAATGGCGGTTGAGACAATCAAGCGTTATTTCCAAGACAATTGGCAAGACCAGCAGCTACCTACAGAAGACAGTGTCCGTGAGGCGGTACTGCTAGCCAATCAGGCAATTTATGATGTCAATCAACAAAACGCCCGTTCTGGCAATGGTCGTATGGGCACAACGTTAGCAATGGTGTTGATTCAAAACACTAATGCCATGATTGCTCATGTGGGAGATAGCCGCCTTTACCGTTTGACCCGCAAGCGGGGCTTAGAGCAAATCACAGTAGACCATGAGGTGGGTCAACGCGAAATGAAGCGGGGAGTGGAACAGGCAATTGCTTATTCTCGCCCTGATGCCTATCAGCTTACTCAAGCCTTAGGACCCCGCAGCGAACAGTTCATCAATCCTGATGTCCAGTTTTTGGAGCTTAATGAAGACACGTTGTTTGTTCTATGTTCCGACGGTCTGTCGGATAATGATTTCATAGAAACGCATTGGCAAAGTCACCTCGCCCCCTTACTCAGTTCTCGTGCCCACCTCGATCAGGGTATCCTTCAGTTAATCGAACTCGCCAATAAACACAATGGTCACGATAACATCACGGCTGTGTTAATCCGGGTGAAGGTACGACCAAACTTTGATCAACAACAATTACTCTAGTCGTAGGAGATGGAGATTGGGGTGATGAGCTATGGGCTATGGACTATGAACTATAGGCTATGGGCAAGAAATTCCTCGTTCCACCATCGCCTATTACTTTTCTAGTTCCCAGTTCCCCGTCTCGGCGAAGCTATGGTCACGCTGACCCTCTTACATCCTCAGGCATCCACCCCTCTGCAACAGTGGAATTTCGATAGCCAGTCAATTATCCGGATTGGTCGTTCTCCTGATAATGATGTCATTCTGAATGACCCTCTAGTTTCACGACATCATGTGGAACTTAGGGTTAGTTCGTCCCAATCCGGGGATTTATGGCAGTTGGTCAATCAGGGTACCAATGGAACCTTCCTCAATGGCATTTTGGTATCACGAGGTTTAGTCCCGGATGAAGCATTGATTCGACTTGCCCGTGAGGGACCAATGCTGAAGTTTCAAAACCACAAATCAACAACTCCTCCGACTTCCTCTCCTGTGCCTCTGCCTCTAGAAGAAGAAGAGGAATGGCCAACTCTCTCACAAAAGCCTAACCTATGCACCCACACGGGTAATCCACCAGCGAACTTATTCTGCATTCACTGCGGTCAACCGTTGGTGCCAATCCAGAAAGTCATTCACCAATACCAGGTATTACGGACTTTGGGACAGGGGGGAATGGGTACGACCTATCTCGCTTGGGACAAAGGCGGCTGCATCAAGGGGCGCCCTAGTCTACTGGTGCTTAAGGAAATGAACGCTGATATGGCGCAAGTGGCAAAAGCACAAGAACTCTTTGAACGTGAGGCTCGCACGCTAAAATCACTCAGCCATTCAGGAATTCCTAAGTACTACAATTTCTTTGTCGAAGGGGGTAAGAAGTATCTGGCAATGGAACTTATCCATGGTCAGGATTTAGAGCAGCGCGTTTTGGTTTCTGGTCCTGTAGCACCGCCACAAGCGATTGACTGGATGATTCAGGCCTGTGAGATTCTGGACTACATCCACTCCTGTAACCCGCCTTTAATTCATCGGGATATTAAACCCGCTAATTTGATGGTTCGCCATCGCGATAATCAAGTGGTGGTACTAGACTTTGGCGCTGTCAAAGAGATTGGGACGGCTCCTGGGACACGGATTGGTGCTGAGGGTTACAGTTCCCCAGAACAAGACCGAGGTAATCCCGTGACTCAATCTGACCTTTATGCGATTGGTCCGACGCTAATTTTTCTACTGACAGGCGTGATGCCTTTAAAGTTTTACAAAAAGCGTGGTTCTGGATATGGGTTTGATGTTTCAACAATCCCGACAATCACTCCCCAATTGCGGGAAGTGATTGAACGAGTGTGTGAATCCAAAGTTCGCGATCGCTACCAGACAGCGAAAGAACTGTCGAAAGCGTTAGCGGCTTGTCGCTAAGTATCAGCGTCACGTTTCGCACCTAGCTTGAAGAATCGATGATGTCTCAAGTTAGCCAACCGCTAACTTATTCTTCGTCCCAAGCTTCTACTGCGAGTAAATCCGCGATCGGGTCTTGCATGGTAAAACCAAAGTCAATCAGTTCCTTCTTCCAGTAAGACCATTCATCCCCATAGAGAAGGGCGATTTTCCAAAGGCTATCGCTTGGCTTAATAATCTTAGATTCAACGAGTGAATACACCTGACGCTGAAACTTCACCATTGGGTGAGTAACTAATTGCTGAGTCATACTCTCAATAATTTTCAAATAACTTTTGCAAATGCTTGAACTAAAATGCTTCCTGATTTTTGTATTGCGCCGGTTCGTAGAGTTCTGCACGGCAAGGAAGCAGACATTTACTCTTGTAGCGCATCTAAGGAAGAGAGTGCAAGCTTTTTTGGGTAAGTGTACGGGAATTACTACCACTTGGCGTGGATTACTACACTCAACCTCTCCTACATCATACACCCGACACCCGAAAGTGTCGTTATCTCTTTTCTAAATCTCCAGAGGTTTGTTTACTTGTTCGTTGCTCTCTGGAAGTCTTGTCCTTTAGCTGAATCACGAAAGCCTTCCTTTCGTGTTCCCAATAGGCTTGGCGAAACAACCTTCGGTAAAGGTGGGACATTATCATCAACACGCAGTGGGACATAGTATCGGCTGTAGACGACACTGCGGGGTTTCCAAGGCGGTCGCCAAAAGCTATCCTGAATGACAGCTTTCCCTTTGTCATTCTTGGGTGACCATTCAAAGCTAATCACACCAAAATTGCTATGCCCAATCACTTCTTCCCCTTCTTGAATCCACGGATTCCGCCAAAGCATTGCTAGCCAATTTCCCAACCCTGTAAGCAATCCAGGATTTTCTTCCTTAGATGCTGCTGATGAACCCGGCTTACCTTCCCAAGGTGCAAGCGTGGCTTTCCCGCGTTTAAGCCACTCAACGTGGTATTGCCAGTCAGGGAGGCATTGAGCGTCTTTGAGGGCAATTTCCCAGGCAATGCCCCAGTTACCTTGCGCTCCCAAGATTTGCCGTACAACAGCACCCGTTGGGGGAAGCTCAACATCCATCACTCTTACACTTTCCTGTGTGACTTGGATTTCAACGAGTTCTGGCGGTTCATTCCAGCCTGCCCAATCTTGGGGTTGTTCCGGGGCAAGAGATTTTGCTCTAGTGTGGATGAAATAGGTCTTCAACTCGCTGTTTTTGAAGGCACTTGCCGTCAGTTGGGCAAGCACTTGTCCATTTGGGTAGGGGCGCTGTTCCTCGTTTTGTGCTCCTCGACCTTGAACGTTTATCAGTGCGGAATTAGGCTCTCCTTTTGGTGGTTCAAAATGGCGACGTGCCCAATAACTGATGCGAATCGCCCCCGCAAAGTGAATATCACCGGATAGCACTACCACCTGCTGCCGTCGCTTGAATAATTCAGCCAACAGCCTCGATAATGCCACCTCATGCAAATTCCAGGCATCACCTACATCCGAGTCGAAAACATTGCCTTTCTCCAGCTCCCACTGTTGAACTATGTCAATAATTCGTAGGCTTACGAGATTGGTAGGTACAACGATAAATGTGGCTTCAATGTCTGACTCATGGGTTTGGTTAAGCTGATCGGTAAACTCTAAAGGCTTTTGAATTTGTTTTCTGAAAGCCGAGGGGGACAAAAGCATGGGGGGATCGATCGCTCCTTCAGAACCTTGTGGATAGCCTCGCCAAGTTCGAGTGTCAAGCACAATCACTTCATGCTTGAAGCTTCGGACGGTGTAATGCCACTCGATCGGTTGTGTCCCATCTGGATAATCTCGATCCATGACCAAAACATCTTCATCAAGCTTAAACTTTGGCAAACCAGTTTCCGGTTCCACCGCAGGAAGTCCGAGGCACTTAGCAATCTCCCCTAAGGCAGATTCATCGGTTCCTGCCGATGCTGACCAACGTGTTGCCGCTTTCAGCAAGTTGCCACCCGGTCGTCCTTCCTGAAACTGGTCGGGGGTGTTTCCCCAGGCTTGAAACACAGCGTAGGCTAACAGCCCATTTTGCACCACACGTTTACCCAGTGGTTTACCCAACACACTCTCACACCAAGCACGATTCAGGTACCAGTCATCGCTCAAGTCGTGGTCGTCACAAATCATATAAACTGGCACATTTGCCATTGCCCGTCGGACTTTCCAAAGCTCACTAAAGCACTCTTTCAGCAAAACGGCTTCACGATCCCAGTGCTTTGCCAACTTTGGGTCTTTGTGGATATCCTTACCCCTCGGAAAGCGATCGGGCCAAAGAATCGGCGACCAAACAAGCATATAGAGGGTGAAGTATTCACCCAAGCTAAACAGGTGGCTTTTCGATTCCTCTGGAGTATCGAGCAGCATCGCTGTCAGCCCAGCGTAATCCTTGGCAATGTCAGTGCGTTTTCCAGGCTTAAGTTCACTCGGTTTCCTGCTTTCATAGCCATCAGTTGGTCGGATCTGAAAAGGCAAATTTTCTTCCCAACCGAGCAAAGTATCACCGACATCAGTGGCTAGCCACAGCAACGGGTCAGCAACGTCGTCACCGTAGATTTGGTCACCCGTGAAAAATAGCTGATGCAGTCGGGAATTTGGCTCCTCAGCATAATGCTCAATCAAGTCATCTAGAATTGGTAAGGCATCGTGTCCACCACCGTGTAACTTCCGACAGGAACCATGAGCCAGCCGTAAGTGATTTAAGTCTTCCGGTGGCATGGCAAAGGTGGGTAGCTGATGCTCAAAATAGCTGACTGTGATTGGGGGAGAAGGTATCGCCAACTGTAATGCTTGAGCCAGATTCTGTTCCTGGCTACCGAAACTTAGATCGTAAGCATAAATTTGTCCAGATTTTAATACGCCGGAGGGGGTAAAAAAGTCAACTTTTTCCGTCTCCTCCTCATTCACTGGCTTCGCGGTGACGGCAACAATGTGCAGATACTTACCAAGTGGCACAGTGGAGCGTGTACCTTCGAGTAACACAGTTTTGATTGTAGAACCGTTGTCCTGTGTCGCGTAAACTTTCAGAGTGACTTCGCGAGGCTCTTTGAGAGCAATCCAAACTGTCACAGCATTACTCTCTGTACGCCGCAAGATTGGGCCGACCAGAATTAGTGGCAGATGCTCAATGCGATCGCTAGTCCGCAGCATTGGTAATGCCTGCAAAATCATTTTGCTATTTTCATCGGCGCGCTGTACGCGATCGCCTAGCGGGACACTACTGCGTCCTTCGCTTAAAGGTGTCCGTGACATACAACAAGAGTTGCTGCCTCACAATGAAAGCAGCCTTAGTTAGAACTATGACGAATAGCTTAGCCTATGCCTAGTTAGATCCAATTTTTTTAGTTATTTGCACTACTTCTCAGAAAATAGGCGGGGGGAGCAGGGGAGGCACTGGAGGCTTTTAAGGGTAGGTTTGTAATAAAGACCCTCAATAATGAAGTGATGCAGTTGCACATATCCGTTAAAAAAATCCGGAAAGCGAAAACTGTCACGGGTAACGATTAATAATCAAAAGTGAGATGCAGTTGGAGGAAACCATGTCTGTACCCACGCGCCGTACCTTGCCGCTAATCTTAATTCGCGGATTTGGCGGTTTCAACACTGATGATGAGAAGAGGGTTGCTTATCAGGGATTTAACAACGGCACCGTCTATCCTCATAAGCGCGGGGAAAACTACATCTATGAGGGACTAATCCTACGGCTGATGAAATCGTCTTGGCGTTATCATGACGCTACTAATGTGGTGGGATATTACTCAAATAGAGTGACAGAACCAGCGCTTATTCCAGAGGCACTCAAGCATTTTAATCCAGAATTCTTCAGTGGCGACAAAGTTGTGATCGATCCAGCCATGGCGCTACATCTGATCAAGACTATTGAAGATTTGCGGCACACATTCTGGGTATTTCGCTACTACGACCTCAATGACCGGACTTTTGAGACATACGGTCAAGCACTGGTTCGGCTGATCGACTTTATTCGCGAACTGGCAGTAGACAAGGATGGTACTAGACCCAAGGTCAATATCATTGCTCATTCTATGGGTGGGCTACTCGTTCGCGAGGCAGTGCAGTGTACCTACCCAGACAGTAACCGCAAGGCTGAGGACTACATCAACAAAATTGTCACTTTAGGAACGCCACACCAAGGTGTCACCTTTCAAATTTTCAAAGATTGGATTGGTATTCAAGCGGAAAAGGAATTTGAGCATTTTAGTCCTGAGTTTCAAGCTGACGAAAACAATCGTGCATCCTATAAGCATTTTCAAGACCACTTCCCAGTAGAACGGTTGCTAACGGTTGTTGGCACTAACTACCGTTCTTACAGCATGACCCCCGCTATCATGCTGAACCGTGTCTTCTCTGCTGGGGGTGAATATGGACAAAACTACAACCGGAGTGACGGGTTGGTAAAGCAAGCGTTTGCTCAGATTCCTGGGGCACCGCGAACTTTTGTTCACAAGTGCCATGGAGGTATTGATTCACTAATTACAGCCCGTGAGTCCTTTGAGGTGGCAACGCGATTTTTCTTTGGGAATGTGCGGGTACGGTTACGCTTGGTACGGGGAAAGATTACCCGTGGTCAAGATTTGTTTGGTAAGAGTGAATTCTTCCTGGGGGTTTCTATCAAGCCACGCCGTGTAGATTTTGAGCTTTTCCACCAAAGTGCGGAAGCGGAAAACTGCTATGGACCATTTCGTAATGTTGATTTGAGCGATCGCAACATTGCCTTCCCTTGGGCAGATGACAACAAGCTCATCTGGGAGGGCTACCTGAACACCCTGCCGATTATCAACGACGAGAGCATTACCATTAAGGACATGGTGATGCGGCTAGACTTCTATGTTGGCGAACGTGATTTGTTTGGGATTGGTTTTTCCGATAACTTGATCTTCCGCAAGCACTACTACGTTCGTGCTCTGTTATCACCTAACTTAAAGCTTTACCTCCATACAGGTGAAGAGTTTGCTCTAGACGAATTCCAGCCAACGAATGAGCAGGAAATGAGGATAGTCGCTGATGGTTGGGAATTTGATGTTGTAGGAACTGGTTTTGAAGGTACGTTCGGTATCGAAATTGAGCGAGTTCCTGAAGAGGGACAGCCAGAACCGTTGACAGATGAGATCGCGACATAATTGAGCAACACTTAAACAAATCCGTTTTTGTTGGCAGTTTTTTCAATAAATCTTTGACTAATGCGATTGCCTTACAGTGCGAGGAATCGCTTTTTTCTTAAAATCTGTACTAAAGTAATAAACTGCTATTTTTTCAGGAGTAGCGTCGTGCTGTTACATGGATACAGCTTGATTTTTAACTGTGTTATTCTTTTCTATCTGATTAATAGTTAAATAGAAGAGGGGTACTATTCATCAAGGCGATCGCAATTAGAAAATCAAATGGGATTCCAGCTTGAGAAAGTGATTCCCTGGGGTCGTTCGATGGAGGAATATGTCAAGATGTTCAATCTGACTCCTGACGATCTCCAATTAAATATTCTTGACTGTGCGGGTGGCCCTGCTAGCTTCAATGCTGAAATGAAGCACCAAGGGTATGAGGTTATTTCCTGTGACCCAATTTATCAGTTTTCTGCGGGTGTAATTGCCCAGCGCATTCAAGATACTTACCAATCTGTAATAGACGGCGTTCAGGCAACTCGTGAAGACTTCGTTTGGCAGGATATCCAATCACCCGAACATCTAGGGCAAATCAGGATGTCAGCGATGCAAAAATTCTTAGAAGATTTACCGTTGGGAATTCAGCAAGGACGCTACATTACTGCTGAGTTGCCAACGCTGCCATTCGATAGCGATCTCTTTGATTTAGCGCTTTGCTCGCATTTGCTGTTTACCTATTCTGATCTACTTTCGCAAGAATTTCACCTTGCTTCAATCCGAGAACTATGCCGCGTTGCAACACAAGTACGAATTTTTCCCTTGCTGAATAATTTTTCTACAGAACTATCACCTTTAGTACCGTTGGTAATAAAAGAGTTAACAGCACAGGGATATAACGTAGAAATTCACCAAGTGTCCTATGAGTTTCAAAAGGGCGGCAACCAAATGTTGCAAGTTCAGCGCAACATCTCTTAAAAGCTGATCAGATTGTTCCTCTCTCGACAGGAACCAAATAACAGCCATTAATCCGCCAAGTCCTGTCAGGCTGCTTTTCCATCAGGTAAAGCGCTGTCATTTTGCTGAGCTTTAACAGGTAGAGCAAGTCGTGAACGGTTTACTCAAAATATAAGGAGTGTTCAAGAGTTCAATTCTGTAGGCTGAGGCACTGCTCAAAAAATTCAAGGCGTCCTTCTTTTAAGAAAAACGCCTTGCTGCCTATTGATATTTTTTTAAGAATTGTTCAAGGTTCAGTGGGGTTACACATGACTCAGAAGTACCACCACGAGACTAGCTTTGAACCCTACAATCGGTAGTCAACCTAGCTGAGTGAAGCGTTACTACGATCATAGGTAGCGCTGAAGCTAGGATGCGGCTTACCTTGAATGTGGTTCCAGTAGTCCACAGTATCCATTTCCATGCCTACTTCGGCGGCAGCGCGACCAAGCATAGATTGCTGGCGATTTTTGATGATGTGGTGATGACGCATCATTAGGGCGCGAGCTTGTTCTTGAGTAGACATTTTATTATTCTCCGATTACCTTAACGAGGCTTGGTTAGATTCTTTTTTCCTTACATTTATAACTATACCAGAAAATTCTGTAACAAAAGCTACAAAAAGGCTTTGACTACAAAACTTTACATAATTTCTTAGAAACATAAGAGACAGCTTCTGGCAATACTCTCAGCGTGAGAGTCCAGCTATTGGCGCTCGCTTTTGTGAGAAAGTTGTCAAAATCCATAATCTAAATGGGTATCCCTTCTTGTCCTGTCCAGAAGACGAAACGCCTGTAACATCATGAGGCACTCGTGGTACGGTAGTGCTTTCTACGATGTAGAGAGATTAATCCGTATGGATAGCCAAACCGCTAGCAATTCCCCAACCTCACTTGAGACTCAGTGGGATGCACAACTCTACGATAGTAAGCATTCGTTTGTCTCCCAGTTCGGTACAAGCTTGGTTGAGTTGCTATCTCCAAAATCTGGAGAATCTATTCTAGACCTTGGTTGCGGAACAGGTCATCTGAGTGACAAGATTGCAGCGTCTGGGGCGGAAGTCATTAGTATTGATAGCGCCTCAACAATGATTGAGCAAGCAAGTCAGCATTACCCCAACCTACGGTTTGAAGTAGCGGATGCAAGAGATTTGCAATTTCAAGAACAATTTGACGCAGTATTTTCCAATGCTGTACTGCATTGGATTAAAGAACCAGAAAAGGTTATCGCAAGTATCCAGCGTGCGCTGAAACCAGGAGGGCGTTTTGTTGCTGAGTTTGGTGGCAAGGGTAACGTTAATGCCGTTATTAGGGCGATTTCCAACGCTATGGAGGCTGTCGGTTATCCCGTTGATGAAGCGATGAATCCCTGGTATTTTCCTAGTATTGGGGAATATGGAACGTTACTGGAACAACAAGGATTAGAGTTGACCTTTGCTACTCTTTTTGAACGCCCGACCCTGTTGGATGATGGAGATCAAGGGATGCAAAATTGGATCAAAATGTTTGGCAATAGCTTTTTGCAAATCATTCCGGCTGACAAGCAGACAGAGGTTTTAGTGAATATTGAAAATCAGTTACGTCCAACGTTGTATCAGGAGGGAACTTGGTTTGCTGACTACAAGCGAATTCGAGTGATGGCAATCAAGTTGTAAGGCTAGTGGGGTGATTGGATATATGCGATCGCTTTTTTAATACGAACAATACGAACTCCTTATGCTAACCGCATCACCGCTGTAATCCTACTGCTAAACAACTGCTCAAAAATTACAGACAACGTGACCGACCACAGGAAAATTGAGTACTACTATGCCTGGTGTGGTGTAATGGGAAGCGTAGGAGTGCGATTCGTTCCGTCGAAATAAGTAGGAATACTTAGGGATGACGGGATTGGTAAATGAGGCGCAAGCCATCAGAACCACGATAACTGAATGACCATGAGGGTGCAAGACCCTCCCTCCAGGTGCAGGAGTGAAAGCATCACCCCCAGGTTTGCGACTAGCCATCAACGCCTGAAGCGGGGCGAAAAGGTGGCAATACTGGAAGCCTAATCCGGTACCCATCGAGCAAAGTACACATGAGTAAATGCCTCGGCTTGAAGACACGATTGAATCGTCGTTATTCCAAACCAGCCAAATAAGGCTGACAGGCTGGAACCAAAAAAGGTTAAGGATAGGGAGTTGGCGATTTGCTACTCGACTAACAAGCACTTCCCTTAAAACCCGGCGAACAGTGTCACTCTAAAGGTACATAGTATGGTCATTCGGAACGAAGTAACCTCCCGTATGTTCTCTCGGAGGTCGAATACTGAGAGCAGGTGCTAACCGCATACAACGGGCAGGAAAGATTGGGAAAGAAGCGAATGCTAGGGGTAATGCCCTGGATATGCTGACGTTCCCACGGTGATTTGGAAGATAGAGTCCAAGTAAGAGTAAATATGTCTAAAACACAGTCTCAACAACTGATGGTGGAATGGCGCTCGATAGACTGGCGAAAGCTGGAAAAACGAGTGTATAAGCTCCAAAAGCGAATCTATCAAGCCTCTAATCGTGGCGATATCAAAGCACTTCGCAAACTCCAAAAGATGCTGATGAAATCCTGGTCAGCAAGTGCATTGGCGGTTCGTAGAGTGACTCAGGATAACCAAGGGAAAAAGACGGCAGGTGTGGATGGGCTGAAAAGCCTGACCCCAAAGCAACGTCTTGAACTTGTAAATAAATTGCACCTGGGAACCAAGGCAAGTCCAACCCGGAGAGTATGGATTCCAAAACCCGGAACGGAAGAGAAACGACCCTTGGGAATACCTACAATGAAAGACCGCGCCTTGCAAGCGTTAGTCAAACTGGCTTTAGAGCCAGAATGGGAAGCGCGATTTGAACCTAACAGTTACGGGTTCAGACCAGGACGCTCATGTCACGATGCGATTGGAGCAATTTTCAAGGCAATCAACGTCAAATCGAAATACGTGCTTGACGCAGACATTGCAAAATGTTTTGACCGCATCAACCAGGAGAAACTGCTCGCAAAATTAAATACATTCCCCACCCTAAGACGGCAAGTCAGGTCTTGGTTAAAAGCGGGAGTAATGGATGGCAAAGAGCTGTTTCCCACATCCGAGGGTACACCGCAAGGTGGCGTCATATCGCCACTACTTGCCAATATTGCCCTCCACGGGATGGAAGAACGGATAAAAGAATATGTTGGGTCACTAAAGTTGGGTATAAGCCTAATTAATAGAAAATTCAGCGTAAGTCTTATCCGATACGCCGACGACTTCGTCATTCTCCACGAAGACATAACCGTAGTCCAAGGATGTCAGGTGATTATCTCTGACTGGTTAAAAGACATGGGTTTGGAATTAAAACCCAGTAAGACCCGATTGGCTCACACCCTTAATCCGGTGGAAAATGAGAAGCCGGGATTTAACTTCCTCGGCTTCAACATACGCCAATTCCCTGTAGGTAAATACCACACAGGTAAAAGTACACACGGAGAATTACTTGGCATTAAAACCATCATCACCCCAAGTAAAGAGAAAGTAAAGGTACATTACGACAAAATTGCGGACGTAATTAGCCGCCATAAGGCAGCGCCCCAATCGGCGCTTATTAAACATCTCAATCCAATCATTAGGGGTTGGGCTAATTACTACTCAACTGTGGTAAGCAAGGTAACTTACGCAGAATTAGATAACCTCATGTACCAAAAGCTTCGTGCTTGGGCAAAACGCCGCCACCCCAAAAAGAACATGGGGGATGTGGTTAAGCGCTATTGGATAACCATAGGCGGCGATAACTGGGTCTTCGCGACCAGGGAGGGAAATAACCCTCTCCGGTTACTTGACCATGCCAAAACTCCTATAGTTCGTCATGTAAAAGTTAAAGGCGAAGCGTCTCCATACGACGGAAACCTAGTCTATTGGAGCAAAAGAAAAGGTGAAAACCCTGAGATGCCAACGAGAGTAGCAATGCTCTTGAAGAAACAAAAAGGGAAATGCGCCCGGTGCAACTTATACTTCCGCGAGGAAGAGGTGATGGAGATTAACCATAAAATCCCGAAATCGAAAGGTGGAAAGGATAAATACGATAATTGGCAACTCCTTCACAGACATTGCCACGATATAAAGACAGCCAGCGATGGCAGTCCCGGCAACAAATCCGGCTGTAACAGTGCCGAGCCTAAGCCCCCCAGAAAGCTAGAAATGGTCAATGGGAAATGGGCAATGAGGTGTGTGTGACAGACACCAAATTATCAAGGAGCCGTGTGAAGGGAAACTTTCACGCACGGTTTTGAAGACCAGCGGGGCTGGTGACAGTCTCGCTGAGTTTAATGGTAATAGCCCCTTAGCTCAGCTATCTTTAGTTGGTTATAGACGCAGCCAATGCCAAGCTGGAATCTTCTAAAGCGTCACACGAGTCTCGGACTATCACGGTTTTTGCATCCTCAGATTTTTATCTTTAAAGACTTTTCATGCAGACTAAAGCTTTTAATGAGCTTTTCCCACTATTTAACACAGCTAACCCAGAGACATTAGAATGGCTCCTGTCTGTTGTCGTCGAACACGAGTACCCATCAGATAGAGCTGTCTTAATGGAAGATGCCTGGGGAAACGCCGTTTACTTTGTTGTCTCCGGCTGGGTCAAAGTTCGGCGCCTCTATGGAGATAACGTTGTTACGATGGCGATTTTGGGTCGGGGTGATTTTTTCGGTGAAATGGCAATCCTCGATGAGTCTCCCCGCTCAAACGATGTCATTGCCTTATCTGACGTACAGTTACTAAGCGTTTCTGCTCAGCGCTTTATTCAAACCCTCTTCAAAGACCCGCAATTGCACCACCGGATGTTGCAACTGATGGTGCGGCGGCTACGTCAGACAAATCTCCGCTTTCAACGACGGCATCAGCCGCCTGCTGTGAAGTTAGTGGGTACACTGGTTGGCTTGGCAGAAAACTATGGTCAACCTACTGAGCGGGGGATGGAAATCTATAACATTCCCTACAAGGATTTGGCAGATATCACAGATATCAGTGCTGAAGATACTGGCAAAATCATGGAAAAGCTTGAAAGTAAAGGCTGGATTAAACGTGATACCCAAAAACAGACACTCTACCTGATTAATATTAAGCAGTTGACTCATCTAGCAGGACGAGTTTAGGCGTTGGGGAGATAAGGAGGCAATACACATAAACTTTGGAGTTTTTCACCTCATCTCCCCCTGAAATTGAGGGCGTTTATTAGAAACCTACTCTTGAGAATTCCCCCCCACCCCCACAATTAGCTAATCTAAAAGCTTAATCGCTATAAAGCTAATTGCTAAATGAAGACTGAAGCAACAACCGTTCGCCCCACTGGGGTACCTAGCACTGTACCAGTAATTTCCTACCAAGTGGCAATGCCACAACCCGAATCGCACCTGTTTGAGGTGACGCTGACTGTGCAAGGTTGGCAGGAATCAGTACTGGACTTGAAAATGCCAGTTTGGACTCCAGGCTCTTACCTAGTGCGGGAGTATGCTAAACATCTCCAGGATTTCTCCGCTAAGGCGGCTGAAAAAGGACAGCCATTGCCTTGGCTCAAACTGGGCAAAAATCACTGGCAAGTTGAGACAGAGAATGCTTCAGAAATAACGGTATCTTATAGGGTGTTTGCCAATGAATTGTCCGTGCGGACAAATCACCTAGATGCGACTCATGGCTATTTTAATGGGGCGGCATTGTTCTTCTTCATTCCTGGCTTTCAGCAACAACCGAGTCGGGTAACGATTGTGCCTCCTAAACCGGATTGGTGTGTAACAACACCTCTACTAACTGTTTCAGGAGAAACTAATACATTTGAGGCAAAAGACTTTGACACGTTGGTAGATAGTCCGTTTGAAATTGGTCAAGCGCAACTATATGACTTTGAAGTGCTAGAGAAACCGCATCAACTCGCAATCTGGGGAAAAGGCAACGCTGACCCCGATCGCATTATTGCGGATACAAAAAAAATTATTGAGGTCGAAGCCGACTTGTATGGGGGTTTGCCCTATGAGCGTTATCTATTTTTGCTGCATCTTGCTGCTACTGGTTTCGGCGGATTGGAGCATAAGGATAGCTGTTCCTTAATTTACCCTCGTTTCGGTTTTCGGAATAAGGAGAAGTACAACCGCTTCATGCAGTTGGTAGCACATGAGTTCTTTCACTTGTGGAACGTCAAGCGGATTCGCCCGAAAGCGCTGGAGACGTTTGATTATGAGCAGGAAAATTACACAACGTCTCTATGGTTTAGTGAGGGAACGACGAGTTACTACGATTTGATAATCCCCTTGAGGGCAGAGATTTACGATGCCAAGACTTTCTTAGAGGGCTTGAGTAAAGAAATTACACGCTTGCAAACAACGCCAGGTCGTAAGGTACAGCCGCTGAGTGAGTCAAGTTTTGATGCTTGGATTAAACTTTATCGACGAGATGCCAATAGTGATAATTCTCAGATTTCCTACTACTTGAAAGGGGAAATGGTTTCATTCTTACTAGATTTGCTAATCCGTACGCGACATGAAAATCAGCGATCGCTCGATAATGTAATGGCAGTAATGTGGCAGCAGTTTGGTAAAGACGAAATTGGGTTTACCCCCGAACAACTGCGGGATGTGCTTGAGTCGGTAGCACAGGCAGATTTGGCTGACTTCTTTGAGCATTACGTCGATAGTACTGACGAGTTACCGTTCGATGAGTACCTGCAACCGTTTGGCTTACGGCTTCATAGCTTCGAGGAAGACGATGCCGCGCCATTCTTCGGTGCAATGGTGAAGACGGAGAACAATCAGGAGGTTATCAAGTTTGTCGAAGCGGGTTCTCCGGCTGGGGTAGCAGGTATTGATGCAGGTGATGAGTTGCTAGCGATTGATGCCATACGAGTAACTGCTGAGAGCTTAAGCGATCGCCTAAAAGACTACAAGGTTGGTGATACCATCCAAGTAACAGTCTTCCACCAAGACGAATTGCGTACCCTACCTGTAAAATTGGCACAACCACGACCCAGCCGCTATCAGCTTGTACCTGTGGAATCTCCCTCGGATGCTCAAAAACAGATGTTTTCTGGCTGGTTAGGGGTAGATTTGTTGGCAATTCGCTAGAACTTACAAAGGTAGGTTTTTTAGCTTGGGATGTTGGGGAGGTCGGGAAACGGAAGTAGCACGTTAATATACATAAACTTCGGGAGTTTTTCACTCATCAGCCCACCTCCCCATTCCCTCATCACCCTATTTTCCCCAGTGGCACAAACAACCACTACTTAACCCCCAAGAACTTTGAGGTTAGGAAGAGGTCTAGTATTCAGACAAGTTTACCATCTCTCGCACGTTACCACGTACACCACCCACACCCTGAGCAAACTGGCGATCTTGCTGATGAACCACCATCGGCATCCCATTTTTTGATCCCATAACAATTAACCCAAAGCGATCAATGCGTGACTGGGGCAGAAGTTGCAGTCGGTAACGTTGTAAAAGCATTGCCAGTATAATTTTGATCTCCATCATCGCAAAGGCTGCACCGATGCATAGACGCTGACCAGCGCTGAAGGGATTGTATTCATAGGGTGTAGGTTCGATTGTCTCCCAGCGCTGTGGGCTAAATGCCTCAGGATTGGGATAGAGTTCAGGCATATGGTGGGTCTGGTAAATGCTGACAAATACCTCTGTTCCCTGAGGCAAAGCATAGCCTCCAAGTTCAGTTGGTTTTGAGGTGACACGCCCATTCCACGGTACTGGTGGCAAGACTCGCATACTCTCTTTGATGACTCGCTCCAACAACGGCAACTGTTGCAACTGCTCGATGCTTGGGGCTTCACCCTGTAGGACACTCTCTAGTTCATCAAGCAAGTCAGCAGCTACCTCTGGGTGCTGTGAGAGGAGAAACAGCGTCCAAGTCAGAGCATTGGCGCTAGTCTCGTGACCAGCACCAAAGATTACGCTAACATGACCAAGCAGTTCATCCTCGCTCAATCCAACACCACTCTCCGCATCACGAACCTGCAGTAGCATTGACAGTACATCCCCCTCATCTGTGTCTGCCGCCCGTTTTCGCGTAATGATCGCACGCATCTCTTCGTCAAGTTGCGCCATCAGATTAAGCAAGCGGTGGTAGGGCAATCCTGGTAAGTCAAAGGGCAATAAAGCGATCGCGGGTGTTCCTAATAGACTTAAGGCATCCTGTATGAGTCTCCCGGTATTACCGCCGCTTTCAGTAATGTCACAGCCAAATAGCGTCTTGGTTGCTATACGCATCGTGAGGAGTCGCATTACCTCAGCAATGTCACAAGATTTATCAATTGCCATTTGGTCAAGTATCGATTGAGTGATAGCAACCATATCGTTGCGATAAGACTCGATCCGTTGTTTATGAAAGGCTGGCATCAGAAGCTGGCGATGCTGTCGGTGCTGATCACTATTGACACCAAATAACCCTACACCAAAATGCTTCAGGGGTTCAGTGCGTGGTGAAAGGTCCTTCTTGCGGTACAACTTCCCTGATAAGGCATGTTTGTAGTAAATCTCATGCTGGGTTGAGACTTGGCGAACCAGTTCCGATCCATAGGCAAACACAGTACCAGGACAATTGGGAAGCGGTGAATAGATATTGGTGCCCCCACCTTCTATTAGGGAGACGACTGAACCATAGGTCTGGAAGAGCTTTTGGGTGTAGCCGATTGAGTCTTTGGCGAAGAGAAACACATTGGCGGCACGCCCAAAGATTGGTGCTGGAGGAGGACCAGGGACTTTTAGACCAGAATTGTATGTGGTCACTGTCATCGTTGTCTCCTTGGGTGGGAAAATCTAATTAGGACAAGTGTGTTTTTAGTCGTTTTGACCTAAGCGTAACGCTATGTGATAGGTTTGCTGCAAAAACTTTTAAGCTTCTAACGCCAACTAGTATCTGAAGAACCACAATTTCTAACTCCTGACCTAAAGATCGATGCTCAAGCAAGTCTGGTCTGAACATTGTTAGGCTGGAAATAGTCCCCAGTGGCTACATACAAGGAGTAATGGTCTTGAAGAATCAATATTCACAAAATTGGCAAGCATTAGTCGGGGGGATTTTAGCAGCAGCACTCCTTCTTCTGAGCTTTAGTTCCTTTGTGATCATCAACCCAGGTCAGGCTGGAGTGATCAGCATCTTGGGTAAAGCTAGGGATGGAGCTTTACTAGAGGGCATCCACATCAAACCGCCACTGATTTCAACTGTAGATATCTACGATTTGACGGTGCAAAAGTTTGAAGTCCCGGCGCAGAGTTCTACCAAGGATTTGCAGGATTTGTCCGCTAGCTTTGCGATCAACTTCCGTCTCGATCCAATCAAGGTTGTTGAAATTAGAAGGAAACAAGGCACGTTGCAGAATATCGTGTCGAAAATTATTGCACCCCAAACACAGGAATCTTTTAAAGTTGCGGCGGCGAGAAGAACTGTTGAGGAAGCGATTACTAAACGGGAGGAACTCAAACAAGACTTTGATACGGCTTTAGGCGATCGCTTAGATAAGTACGGCATCATCATACTTGATACCAGCGTTGTTGACCTGGCGTTCTCCCCAGAGTTCTCCAAAGCAGTTGAGGAGAAACAAATCGCCGAACAAAGAGCGCAAAGAGCGGTCTATGTAGCACAGGAAGCGGAACAAGAAGCGCAAGCAGACATCAATCGTGCTAAGGGTAGGGCAGAAGCTCAACGACTTTTGGCTGAAACCCTCAGAGCGCAAGGCGGTCAGCTAGTTCTTCAGAAAGAAGCGATCGAAGCTTGGAGGCAAGGCGGTTCTCAGATGCCAAATGTCCTAGTGATGAGCGGTGACTCAAATCGCAGTGTGCCTTTTCTCTTCAACTTGGGTAATTTTCAGCAACCGTCTACTCCTTAGTGACTCAGTATTGTAAGGGCGTAAGGCGTTCATTGGTGTCAACTTAAGACGAGGGCGACTGGAAGTCGGGGCTACAAAAACCAAGTCCGCCTGCGCGGACTGATGAAAAACCTTGGTTTTTGAAACCTGCTCCAGGCAGGTGCGTATTAGTGTAGCTGCGGTTTCAACTGCCAATTCTTCTTAAATTGAACACCAATGAAGGCGTTGCGCCCCTACAGAGCGTATATTGCATATGTCTTACAACTAACAGCGTTCCCTTAATTTCTTGAGCTACTATAACCAGCAGCAAAATGCTTTTTCACTTAAATACCTCAGTAAGTTGGAGAGACAAATTCTCACTTCCCCTTACTTTGCAGTAAACAACCTAAACCGCGACTTTGTAGGGACTAAGGGATTTTCAGTTGTGTTTCAGCGCTCAGGATTAGGCGAAGTTGAACAACGCTTTCCCTTCTTCAAAACTTATTTGAGTGTTGCTCTGCAATCAACGTGTAACGCCTTCTATCTCAATCCACTCCTACTAACAACAGGCTCTCGTGTAGACCCCCACATTGATCGGAGTTTGCGCTCCTACTGCAAAACTATTGAACCACCAGCGCTTGTCAGCGTCCTTTATGTCCAGGTGCCACCAGTTCTCCAAGGAGGGGAATTGGTACTACGCCACAACAAACGCCAAGTTGGTCAAATCCGTCCTCAATTGAATACGTTGCTTTACTTTCAGGGTGATTTGACTCATTCGGTTAATGAAGTCACAACTCCAGGAACTCGCCTCAGCTTAGTTTGTGAACAGTACAGCTTGAGTGAAAGTGAACTCCAGGAGATTCCAGAGTTTACCCTTGAATCTAGGGCAATTCAATCGAAGGGTAAAAGAAAAAGGGTCAAGGAATCTGTCTGACCTTTGTCCCTTCCGCTTTCACCTTTCTCTTGATTTGGTTGATTGAAAAAGCGATCGCCGCTCTCTTCCATTCCCAAGAGAAGGACTGAGACAAGCAGAAGAACCCACTTTCTCACTTCGTTATGATGATTTCTTCCCAACGTTTTAAAAAGTTACGACTAACGAGTGAAAGTTGAGCATCCCAGAACCGAGTACGCTTAGATTCATGGAAAATAGCTTATTCGATAAAACTTTCCGAGACAGTGAGGGCAATATTGTTATTGCTCAACCGCCAAATCTGCCGCTTTTGGTTGGAATTACAGCAACTGTACTCAAATTAATTGTGAAAAGTGGCAACATCCATACAGGTCTAGACGCAATAGCTTTTGGCTCTTTGTTTACTTGGGCGTGGCAGGAGCTATTCGAGGGCGTTAACTACTTTCGTCGGGCGCTAGGTTTACTCGTGCTGATTGGCGTAATCGCTTCGAGGTTCTCCAACAACTTCTGAGTGTTCATCTGCTGTTGAGCATTCTTAGAGAGAGCAAGGAAAACAAAAAAGCTGATAGCTGACGGCTTTCTGCCACATCACAACTACTCTCTGGTCGCTTTCATCCTTACCTTAGTAGGAGGGGGTGAAGCCGTTGGTGCCTTGCCGTTTGTGCCATTGCCATTAGTCCTGAATAACTGCCGGAACCGCCTATCCTCTGCAATTGCCTCAAAATCAGGGTCAGTTTTTGCCTCTGCTCGATGGCTGGGATTTAGTTTGATTGCCTTCTCCAGGTTTTCAACAGCTAACTTTCCTTGTCCTTGTAGGGCATAGCAGGCAGCTTTGTTGTAATAAGCTTTAGCAAAATCCGGTTGAATCGCTAAAGCGCGATCAAAGCTATCTAGTGCCGCGTCATCACGCTCTAGATTAATAAGCATATCTCCCCGGTAGTTCCAGGCTTTAAAGGAGTCAGGATTGAATTCAATCACTTTGTCAAAGGAAGCAACAGCGTCTTCATATCGTTCTAGCGTCCCTAAAGCTAAGCCTCGATTCAACCAAGCCACAGCATCATCAGGCTGAGCCTGAACCGCTTGATCAAAGGACTTGAACGCCTCCTCATGCCGTTGTAAGGTTCCTAGAATCACCCCACGATTGACCCAGGCTTCATGATAATCAGGTTTGAGTTCAAGGGCCTTGTCAAAAGACGCGATCGCATCTTCAGGACGCTTCAACCGTCCCAGAGTCATGCCTCGATGCAGCCAAGCTTTGTAGTCGTCAGGTTGGATTTGCACCGCTTTGTTGAAAGCTGCGATCGCTCCTTCATATCGCCGTAATTCCTTCAATGCAATTCCTCGGTAGTACAAGGTATCAGCATGATCAGGTTCGAGTTCAAGTGCTTTGTCAAATGAGCCAATCGCTTCCTCGTACTGTTGTAATTCCCATAGAGCAACACCCCGTTGATACCAAACGTGATGGTGATCGGGTTTAATATCAAGGGCTTGCTCATAGTTTGCGATCGCGTCTTTATAACGCCCTTGAGAAAATAACTCATTCCCCTGATTGACGTAATCATCTGGGTTCAGGAATAACTGAGGATGGTTAGATTTGAGGCGTTCCAGTTGTTCAGTCAAATCTTGGATTTTCTCAGTCACTTCTGGGACAACTGCCTCTGTAATCGAGGCGGCTGAAAGTTCAGCCAGTTCCTTCAAGATTTGCTCCTTCTGGGTTTGAGCATCTGAGGCAACTTCAGAAAGCTCTGCCGCCAGTGTAGTCTCCAATTTGTCTAGATTCTGAAGCGTTAAATCCTTGCGAGTTTGAATTTGCGATTGCAATTGTGAAACTTGAGTTGTTACCTCAGTCTCTAATTGTTTTAAGCTCTGGAGGGTTTGCTCTCTCCGTTCTTGAACTCCTGAGTGCGACGTTGAAACCTGAGTAGTAAACTCGGTTTCTTGAGTTTTCAGGTTCTGGAGAATCTGAGCCATCTGCTCTTGAACCTGTGCCTGTAATTGGGCAAATTGAGCTGTGACTTCAGTCTCTATTCGTCCTAAGCTTTGTAGAGTTTGCGTCTGCTTTTCTTGAACCCCTGAGTGCGAGGCTGAAACCTGAGTGGTAAACTCCGTCTCCCGATTTTTCAGGTTCTGGAGTGTTTGAGCCATTTGCTCTTGAATCTGGGACTGGAGTTGGGCAAATTGAGCTGTAACTTGAGTCTCTATTTGTTCTAAGCTCTGTAGAGTTTGCGCCTGCTTTTCTTGAACTCCTGAGTGTGAGGTTGAAAGCTCAGTGGTAAAGTCAGTTTCTTGAGTTTTCAGATTTTGGAGAATCTGAGCCATCTGCTCTTGAATATGCGATCGCGATTGTGAGAGTTGAGTCGCTATCTCACTGCCTAATTGCTCCAAATTCTGAAGAGTTAAATCCCTCTGCTGTTGAGCTTTTTGTTCTGCTTCGGCTTGAATTTCAGCCAGATGAGGAGAGAACTCAGTCTGTAGCGTTCTGAGGTTTTGCAGGATTATATCTCGTTGCTTTTGCGCCTCTAACTGAAGTTCACCCAATTGAGCCGCAAACTCAGTTTCTGATATTGCTAGGTTCTGTAGGACAGCATCTTTCTGTCTTTGAAGATCAGACTGGTGTTCCGTAAACTGAGGGGTAAATTCGGCGCTTAATGCTTCTAGATTCTGGAGGATTAAGTCTCGTTGCTGTTGAACATTTGCCTGGAGTACAGATAGTCCAGCTTCAAACTCGGTTTCTGATTGTTTCAAGTTCTGTAGGAGAGCCTCTTTCTGGGCTTGGACATCTCCCTGAATGGCAGCAAGTTCTGGGGCAAACTCTGCGTTTGCTTTTTCCAGGTTTTGGAGAATTAACTCTTTGTGGTGTTGGACATCTGAATGCAGTTCAGAGAGTGCCGCCGCAAATACTCTCTCTGAGGTTTGTAGGTTTTGTAGGATAGTATCTTTCTGTGCTTGGACATCTGCCTGAATGACAGAAACTTCCGGGGCAAACTCTGCGCTGAGTTTTTCTAGATTCTGGAGGATTAAGTCCCGTTGCTGTTGAACAGTTGCCTGAAGTTGAGACAGTTGAGTCGCAAACTCAGCTTCTGATGTGGCTAGGTTCTGTAAAACAGTATCTTTCTGTGCTTGAACATCTTCCTTAATAACCGAAAGTTCGGGAGCAAAATCTGCGCTGAGTTTTTCTAAGTTTTGAAGAATTAAATCTCGTTGCTGTTGAGCAGTTGCCTGGAGTTGAGACAGTTGAGTCGCAAACTCAGCTTCTGATGTGGCTAGGTTCTGTAAAACAGTATCTTTCTGTGCTTGAACATCTTCCTTAATAGCAGAGAGTTGTGGGCTAAATTCAGTGCTGAGTTGTTCTAGGTTTTGTAGGATTAAGCCTTTTTGTTGTTGGGCATCTGAATGCAGTGCCGAGAGTGCTGCCGCAAACTCGATTTCTGATGTTTCTAGATTTAGTAAGACGGTATTCTTCCGGGCTTGAACATCTGTCTGAATAGCAGCAAGTTCTGGGGTAAATCCAGCGCTTAGTTGTTCTAGGTTCTGTAGAATTAATTCTTTTTGTTGCTGGGCATCTATGTGCAGTTCAGTAATTCTCGCCGTAAATTCTGACTCTAATTTTTCTAGCGCTTGTTTAGCCTCTTGAATTTGCGCCTCTAGTTCAGTTAAAGCTTGTTTCTTGGACTGAGATACTTCTGAGAGAAGCTGGGATAAATGTTCTCGTTTTGACCCAAGCTCTTGTTGAAAATTTTCTGCCTCAGTATTAATCTCCTCGCCAATTTCTTCCGTCTCTTGGAGGAGGGTTTGAGCTTGTTGATTGGCACTCTTAATTTTACCTTCCAAGTCTCCTACTTCATTCAGGTGCGTTCTCACAAGCTCTGCAACTTCTCGAATCACCGCCCGCCGCAACAGGAACAAGGCAACGAGTGAGCCAGCTAAAAGCAGCGCTAAGGTTGCCAGCATAATGTTGAAGAGGGTTGTTGTTCGGGTAAAGGCACGACTTGCCTCAACCTGAACCTGCTCGCTGATGCGCCTTTCTTCTCGCAATTGCTCCAGTTCTTGCCGCTCCTGATTGGAAATTACTGAGGTGGGGGTTGATTCCGGGGCGTTTGGGTTGCCAGACTGGGCATTGGCAAGGTCAACAGACAGCAAGAAAGTTGAGAGGATGACACTGCATTGCGCCAGCCATGCGAAGATACCTAGATTCTTGTGCTTCATGAGAACTCCCTTTGCCTGTTGGTCAGGTTTGGCGATCGCTTACAGAAATCACCATAAATTTAGTGACTTTAGTACTAGGATATCTGGTGCGTCTGCCAATCGGAGTTCATTAGTGTACTCTCGACTTAAATGGGTGACAGCTTACGAAAAAAACCCAATTTATGCTCTTCACAGCCAAAATCCCTCGTCAAGCCGCTGTGTAGCCACCATCTACAAACAGCACTACACCTGTTACATAAGACGATGCATCCGAGGCTAAAAAGACAACTGGCCCAACTAACTCCTTCGGTTTACCCCACAGCTTTGACGCTGAGAGATATCAACAAAAGTCGCAGCAGCAACACCGCCAGCCTCATTGATTACCTGCGCCGTCTCAAGAGCCTCTGCCACAGACAAGTCGCAGATAATAACTTTTGCCCCGAACTCGGCTAAACCCTCAGCCATACATTTTCCCAGTCCACGCCCCGATCCAGTAACAATAGCGACCTTCCCAGACAGGTCAAACAACTTCGCGTTCATAATGGTTTTCAGGTGCTTCTAGTTCATTGAATCAGTCACCTGTACTTTTTTCTATCCTCTGCCTCAGTTAATTTCACCTCATGAGTATCTTCACGCTGCAATCTGTTCAAAAAGACTTTGGCATCAAGGAAATCCTCAAAGAGGCAAGTTTTAGTCTAGATGCCACGGATAAAGTCGGCTTAATTGGCACCAATGGTTCTGGTAAATCTACGCTGTTGAAGATGATTGCCGGACTAGAGCCAATTGACGGCGGTCAACTCTTGGTCAATTCTGGAGTGAGAATTGTCTACTTACCTCAACAGCCAGACTTGGATGAAAATCACACTGTCTTGGAACAAGTGTTTGCAGACAGTGGAGATCAGATGACGCTGGTGCGTGAGTATGAGGAACTGTCCCACAAATTAGCTCACGCTCCAGAGGATAGCCAACTGATGGCGCGATTCTCCCGTGTGATGCAACAAATGGAAGCGACGGGCGCTTGGGAACTGGAGACAAAGGCGAAAATTATCCTGACTAAGTTAGGAATTGAAGATTTCGATGCCCGTATTAGTACTTTATCTGGTGGCTATCGTAAGCGCATCGCCTTAGCGGCGGCTCTGCTTTCCGAGCCGGATGTGTTACTGATCGATGAGCCGACAAACCATCTGGATGCAGTGTCGGTTGAGTGGTTACAGGATTATTTGAACCGCTACCGAGGGGCAATTCTCCTGATTACCCACGATCGCTATTTTCTAGATCGCGTCACCAATCGCATTCTTGAAATCGACCGAGGCGACCTCTACACTTACTCTGGCAACTATTCTTACTATCTAGAGAAAAAAGCGTTAGCAGAAGAGTCAGCCGTCAGTAGTCAACGGAAACATCAAGGCGTCTTGCGGCGGGAGTTGGAATGGCTCAAACGAGGGCCCAAAGCACGTAGTACTAAGCAAAAAGCTCGGATTGACCGCGTCCACGATCTGCAAGCCACTGAGTTTAAACAAGTTCAAGGTAAGGTTGATATTTCTACTCCTGGTCGTCGGATTGGGAAAAAAGTTATTGAGGTAAAGAATGTCTCTAAAGCCTACGGTGGACGCACTTTAATTAAAGATTTCACCTACGAATTTAGCCCTGATGACCGCATTGGTATTATTGGCGGTAATGGTGCAGGTAAATCTACGCTGATGGACATCATCACCGGACGCATTCAACCCGATTCAGGCAGTGTTGAAATTGGTTCAACTATTCACATCGGTTATTTTGACCAACATTCAGAAGAATTACTGGATGCGCTTAATGAAAATCAGCGGGTGATTGACTACCTCAAAGAAGTTGGGGAACTTGTCAAAACGGCAGATGGCACAGTGATTACAGCTTCACAAATGTTGGAGCGTTTCTTGTTTCCTGGCAACCAGCAATATGCACCGATTAGCAAGCTTTCAGGCGGTGAAAAGCGTCGTTTGTTCCTACTGCGGGTGTTGATGAGCGCACCCAATGTGTTGATTCTTGATGAACCGACGAATGATTTGGATGTGCAAACGCTTGCAGTATTGGAAGAATATCTAGAAGAGTTTAACGGCTGTGTGATTGCCGTTTCGCACGATCGCTATTTCCTTGACCGTACTGTAGAACGAATCTTTGCCCTTGAACCAGGCGGCAACTTGCGTCAGTATCCTGGCAACTACTCAGTATATCTAGATTACAGGCAGGCAGAGGAAGCCGAAGCATCTCAACAGAGTGCTAATTCTCAAGCGAAAAAAGCAGAATTGCCTAAAGCTGAAAAGTCAGACAGGCAATCTTCAAGTAATGGTAAGTCCCGCAGAATCTCAAATTGGGAAAAGCGAGAATTTGAGCAACTAGAAGGTAAGATTGCCCAACTAGAAGCAGAGAAAGCTGAGGTTGAAAAAGCCCTGTATAATGCACCGCCAGGTTCTTCTACAAAGGTGCAACAACTTTATGAACAGGTGGGATCTTTGACAAAAGCGATCGACGCGGCAACTGAACGCTGGATGGAGCTAGCTGAGATGGAGTCTTAATGGAAATGTAACTAGTGCATCGCGGCAGAAGTAACTGACCACCTCAGCTAGCTCTTGGATAACCCTTGAACTTCCATTGAAATGGCTTAGCGATCGTTCGGTTAAAGTAGTCGATGAAAGCTAGAATGCGATCACATAAATCTTGAACTGAGGTGAAACTGGCTCGTTTGAGCAACCGTCGCACCAAAATACTGAACCAACACTCAATTTGATTGAGCCAGGAAGTATGTTTAGGGATGTAGACGAAGCGAATGCGATGAGTTGGATCTGCAAGAAAGGCAGCGCGTGTGGTCATCGATTCCAGGATGCCCAACTTTCCCTTGATACCCAAGTCAATGTCAAGTTGGCAGTACTTGGCGACTAAGCGAACCAAAGACTCAGACTGATGGATATTTAGTTGGTCAACGATGAATATCCACCC
>NZ_JCACKQ010000003.1:0-2625 GCF_059505465.1 Symplocastrum torsivum
TTATTTGGGGCAGTATTTCCTTAAGTTGACACCAATGACAGCCGTGCGCCCCTAAGCCAGATGAGATTAAATCAAGCGATTCTTCTGGCAACTCCTCTCCAAAATAAGCTTGGAGGTACGACGCTAACTGTTCCGAATCAGGCACCTCACCCAACGTATGCAAACCTGATGAGAATAAGCGAGATTCCACCACTTGTAGATACTCGTACAACTTCACCAAATAGCCGTTAAAGGCATGATTACTAAACATCCGGGCATTCTCCGGAGTAAAAGCAATGCCTAACTTCTTCGCATCCTCAAAGGGACAATCTGCATCTAACCCTGTGTCCAGAATCTTCTTGCAAATTGCCTCTTTGAGGGCGTAATTTTT
Source organism: Symplocastrum torsivum (assembly GCF_059505465.1). Lineage (NCBI taxonomy): Bacteria > Bacillati > Cyanobacteriota > Cyanophyceae > Oscillatoriales > Microcoleaceae > Symplocastrum > Symplocastrum torsivum. The sequence continues at coordinate 371 of NZ_JCACKQ010000003.1, forward strand.
TTCTGGGTCTTCTCGATACTCGGAAATCAAATCCCGCAGTGCAACCAATTCCTTATACAAACCCGCGCGACCATAGGGAGGTACATTATGGGAAATCAGTACCCCATAGCCGCGACGTTTCGCCAGCATCGACTCGGAGGGGTTATTTGCTGCATAGATGTAGAGATTGGGCAAATTTCCCAGAAGAATATCAGACCAAGAGTAGCCAGTATTACCAAGGGGAGAACCGGGTAACCATTCGACCGTGCCGTGCATTCCAAAGTGAACTACGGCATCAGCTTGAAAGTCGTTTTGCAGCCATTTATAAAAAGCGGCGTACTGGGGATGAGGTGTTAAGTCCCGTTCAAACATTAGCCGCATCGGGTCACCTGCAATACCAAGTGGAGGTTGCACACCAATCCAGACGTTACCTAGCTGAATGCCGCCTATTTGGAATTCACCGCCATAGGTTTTAATGCCAGTACCCGTGAGGGATTTCCACTGTTTCTTGATGCGTGTGGTGAGGAGGTAACCCAGCCATTTTTCTAAAGTTTTAGCATTAACAGTTCTCGTGGGGTGGGCATCTTGCCCGCCCTCTCCCAAAGGCAGGTGAGACGCCTGTCCCACAAGAGGCTGTTCTGGGGTAGCCTCATCTGCTTCTTTCACCCTGCGGATTAATTCTTCGCCGTTTTCAGGTAATTCCCCAACGGTATAGCCTTGGTCTTTGAGGGCGTGGAGGACTTTGAGAAGCGATCTCGGCACATTTAATAACGCTGCTATTCCCGTTGCCCCATATCCCGGTGGGAAATTATAGAGAATAATCGCAATCCGTCTATTAGCTGAAGGTGTCTCTCTCAGGTCAATCCAGTGCTTGACGCGCCCAGTCAGTCGCTTCACTCGTTCAGGAACGAGATAAATATCTTCTCCCACCAAGCCACCGAGAGGCACGGGGTCAATCGCCCCATCCAATTCTGGTAACCCATATAAGACGACACTTTGCAACCCCCCAATGCCTTGGCGTGTCCAAGAGTGAATATCCTGAATCAGTAGAGGTGCCGCAACGAAGTAAGGTACATTCTTCGCACTCAGAATACGTTTGGCAACTTCCACCTGACGCCCTGCTTCCATCGAACCTGCTGGTCCTCCCACCAAGGGAAAGCCGATAGTAGAGACAATTGCATCTACCTTCACCGATTCAGTAGAGAGAGAGGGCGTTTCAATATCACCTAGCTTGCGCTTCTGCGTTTCATGGGTAGATGTCATCCAATCCCGCACGGCGACATGTCCTTCAACCCCGTTAATAAAAATGGGCAAAGGGCTTAATCCAGCTTTTTCAAAGTGGCGAATTAGCTGAGGAATGTAAGGTTGTTGGGTAACGACATGCTTGCGATAAAGCAAGATTCCAACCACAGGCAAATGCCAAGTTTCTGGTTTCACTTGGCGATACCAGTCCAGATACTTCCGAGGTGACTCAAAGTAAGCGTCATAGTCTGGATGCAGCAATCCCATGTTGGGAGTTTCCCCTGGTGGTGGTATTTCTCCCACCTTCAGCCCCAGGTATTTTTCTGCTAGCGTCCAGAACATTGATGCGACATTATCTGTCCCGCCAGCATTCCAATACCCGTAGATAATTAGCCAGTTCCGCAAGTCTTGAACTTTCCGGGCGGGAATGTATTTCAGCAGTTTGGAACCAACTTTCAAAAAGCTGATGTAACCAGCAAGTTTGTCTTCTTCTCGCCCATTACTAAATTTGTCGAGGATAAATTTAACAGGCTTGGGCATACCTTTGGGCTTATCCCCAATTTTGAACGCACCGATTTGAGTGAGACTCATTAATTCGAGGGCTGACTCGAAGACAAGGCGGATGGGAATATGTTGCACTCGGTCTCGCAGCCACAAAACCTGGTCATAATCAAATATCAGACTGCCGAAGAAGACATCGGCATCTTTGAGTGCTTCTTGTATCGCTTTGGGTTCAGTGGTGAGGGAGCGATCGCTAAACACCCGAATATCCAAGTCAGGACAGCGCTGCCCTGCCAGATGCGCTGCTTTACGGTACAAGTCAGCATTGAAAGATTCAAAGCCAGCAATCAGTACGATGCGTTTCATGTCCCAAGCTCGGTGAAAGTGTTCCTATCTCGATCTTAGGGATAGTATTGACAGCCAGATTGTTGGACGTTTTTTTATTTGGAAGTCCCTAAGGACTAGAGAACTCGGCAAGAATGTCGAGAAATCCGACCAATAAAGTACGGTTGTCACTACTCAAGGGGGACGAG
>NZ_JCACKQ010000004.1:0-2598 GCF_059505465.1 Symplocastrum torsivum
TGGCTTACAAAGCTAGTTTGGGCTTTGTTTGGGCTTGAAATTTGTCTAAGTCCCGCTAATTGCAATGGCTACTACAGGCTTTACAGGAGCTGCGGCAATCACAGCCGCCTTAGCAATGCTGGGACCAGGCGGAATGATTGGAGGTATTGTTTTCCTTGGAGTGATAGGCATAGCTGCGGATGCCTTATCTAAGTTTGGGTTAGAAACTTTACTGGTGGGCGTATACAGAGATCGCCTTGCGCGAGGAGAAACTTCTACTGCTCTTAGACGCGAGATTAAGGGACTATTTGTTTCTGAGGACTTGAAGCGCAGGCTTAGAGAAGAGTTTGAATGATTGCATAGATAGGGGATTTCTCCCCTGTCTTCAGGACTGTCCTGCTTGTTCTGGGCAACCGCTCGATAGGATAGGCGATCGCGTTAGCTCCCTCGAAATTGAGCTTAAGCGTTTGATCGTCTAATCCTACCAGGCTACCCTCTCCCATGCCTTGTGGCTCATCCTCGTGAGAGTGGGTAAGTCGTTAGTGGTTACTGCCTACCAATTGCTGACCGAAAGAGGCGATCACTAATGACAGAACAAAACGTCGAGGCATTGACGTTTAAAATAAAAAAACGCATAGAGAACGGAGAATATCGCAGTGATTGATATTTATGGAGGCAAAGACCCACGAAACATCCCTAGTTACTCGGCTGCGGACGCATCTCGCTACTTAAATATTCCATACTCTACCATTCGGTCTTGGACTGTTGGTTATACCTACAAAGTTACAGACGGTAGCAAAGAATTTAAACCTGTCATCGGCGTTAAGGAAAAAAAGCCCTTAGCACTAACCTTTATCAACTTAATTGAAATTCATGTTCTGAGAGCCATCCGTCAACATCATCAGATCGACTTAGTAAAAGTTAGAACTGCACTAGACTACCTCGATGAAAAAATCAATATCTCTCACCCCCTTGCACACCAAGAATTTTACACAGACGGTGTTGATTTATTCATTGACCGTTATGGCTCTCTGATTAATGCCTCGCAAGATGGTCAAAGAATCCTCAAGAATGCCTTACACGCTCATTTAGAAAGAATCGAACCCGATGACGAAGGTTTAGCTATTCAACTATTCCCCTTTACACGCAACCAAGAGGAAAATAACCCGCGTTTTGTTGTAATAGACCCGCGTGTTGCCTTTGGCAGAATGGTTATTGCAGGCAGAGGAATCCCTACAGAGATCATTGCTGAACGTTTTTATGCTGGTGATTCTCAAGAACAGCTAGCACATGATTATGAGTGTGGAATCGAAGAAATCGAGGAAGCTATACGCTGTGTGAGTCGCCCTGTTGCTGCATGAATTCAACGGCAAAAACAACAGTCTTTTTCATTGATCGCTGTTTAGGGAAACATCCCATCGTAGAAATGCTAAGAAAAACAGGGGTTACAGTCGAAATTCATGACGATCATTTTCCACAAAATACTTTTGATCAAGATTGGATACCAAAAGTAGGACAATGGGATTGGATTATCCTAACAAAAGATGAAAGCATTGCTAGAAATCCCACGGAACGTCAAGCTATAGCCCGTGTCGGCGCTCGGATGTTCAACCTCGCCTCAAAAAAACTCTCTGGAGAAGAAACGGCGTTCGCTTTTCTAGATGCTCTACCATCTATGCTGAAGTTCGCTTCAAACAATAAAGCTCCCTTCATTGCCAAAGTATACAAAGACGGTAGAGTGGCACCTTGGAAAAACGCCATCGAGTTGCTCGACGAAATCAACAGTTGATAGGACAAGTGTTCTCACCTGACCAACTCAACCCTAACCATTTAACCCTTGACTACTGACCCCTGACTTCCGATCACCTCTCTCCAACCCTCAACATCCGGGACAAGCAATCGCTTCCGCGCTAGCTCTCAGTTCCTTCTAGAATTGTCAAAACTGACTTCATCAAAAAATCAACGTTTATTATGGCTAATGACATGATCAGTGTTTTGATATTCACGAAAGAACCGAATGAACATAACTGGGTGGCAAGAGAGCGAAGAGATTTGTTTGTTATGCCGCGCATTGATGAAGTTATAAAATTAGAAGAAGAGCAAGAACCTTATTTATATAAAGTTGTTTTTATTAAACACGTAGCTTTTACGCTATCTCGTGAGTCAAGTAACCCAATTGACTTACCAATTACTGAAATATACGCCGTTTTTACTGGTAGCGAAGATGAGGTTTTGTCCAAACTTTTTGAAGCGTCTGAAATTCCTGAAGCAAATGAAAGTTCAGCCGATTGGCTAAAAGATATCTAATAGTTATTGAACCTCTTGATAGTTCACCTCAAGCGGGTATCGATGCTTCAATCTCACTATGCTCTGGCTGTAGCATAGAATCACAAGTCGTTTATCCAATCAGCACTTGAAGATTTCTCCATAAACGGTGTGACACTTAGAGCAAATGCCAAGCTCATCACAATATCGTCATGCTTTCCCGATGGTGAGCCTAAACCTTTTTCATTACGTTGAAAACTGAAAAACTCTTCTTGAATCATTGGCTCTGGCGGAAAGAATAAGTAGGGCTTGCTGCACAAAGCCGAAACCCTTAGCCATCAATAGTTTAAGCGG